>JANODW010000695.1:0-8537 GCA_031412875.1 Pirellula sp.
CCAGCGATGAGGATTTGCTGAATATCTCGGACGAGGTCAATCGTTTCGTTGAACAAGCAGAAGTTCCTCCTGGCTATTTGCTTCGCGCGTGGGGAGACGAAAGTCTCGATGTGCGAGACCGCATTCGAATGTTGCGGGAGAACGGACTTCAAGGTGGAATCATCGTATTTCTGTTGCTTGCCATTTTCTTAAATCTTCGGTTGGCGTTCTGGGTCGCGATGGGGATCCCGATCGCATTGACGGGAGCGGGCATCTACTTGCTCTATTCCGGAGAGACGCTCAACATGTTGACTATGTTTGCGTTCTTGATGGCGGTTGGCATTGTCGTGGACGACGGAATCGTCATCGGTGAAAACATTTTCGAGCATCGCAAGATGGGGAAATCCAGATTGGATGCGGCGGTCGACGGTGCTTCGGAAGTGCTTCCTAGTGTTTTTTCGAGCGTCGCGACCACGATCATTGCGTTCGTTCCTTTGTTTTATGTTTCGGGGGTGATGGGGAAATTCATAGCGGTGATGCCTGCGGCCATCATTGCAATGTTGCTAGTTTCCTTGGTGGAGGCTTCCATTGCGTTGCCTGGTCACTTGTCGCACGACGAGCAGTTGCCCAAAACGTTTTTCCAATGGGTTAAATTTAGGCTCTCGCAGTCGTTGAACCCCTTGGAGCGATTCTTTGAAATGCTTGGCAAACCTTGCAACGCTGCATTGGATTGGTTTGGAGAGCGATTTTACGGCCCTATCCTGTCTCTTTCGTTGAAGCATCCGTTGTTGCCGATCGCAGCCGGAGTATTGGCGGTGATGACGGCCGTTAGCATGGTCCGATCTGGAGTTGTTCCGTTTGAGTTCTTTCCAAATTTGGATGGCAAGACGATCATTGGCCAAGTTGTCTATCCAGACGGGACCCCTGTCGCGATTACCAGCGAGGCGACGCGTCGAATGGAGGCAGCGATCCGGCGTGTGAGCGAACGCATCGCTGCCAAGGAAGCGAAGGAAGGCACGAACAGGACGCCTAAATCGTCCGACCCCACGGCTCCGAACGGCCCGGTCGTCTTGACCTTTTTGCAAATCGGCTCAGCAGCGCAGGGCGATCCTGCGGGTGGTGACAAGATCAATGGTTCGCATGTTGGCCAAGTCCAAGTTGAGATTCATGAAGCGACGGTTCGCAATGTGACCAGCGATGAGTTGCTGAACATGTGGCGGGACGAGGCAGGAGTTTTCCCGGGAGCGGAGCGCGTGACATTTCAAGCGGCCAATATGGGACCTGGAGGCAGGGCTCTCGAATTCAAGATCCTTGCGCCGCGCCAGGATGTAGCCGCCTTGGAAGCAGGCATCGAAGCGGCCAAGCAAGCGCTCAACACGTTTGCTGGAGTTTACGATGTGCGCGACGACTCGGCCCCAGGCAAAATCGAATTTCAGTTCAATATCAAGGAGCGAGCCAAGTCGCTCGGCATCACAGTGGCAGATCTTTCGGAGACGGTGCGGAATGCGTACTACGGTGCCGAAGTCATGCGATTGCAACGCGGCCGGCACGAGGTGAAATTGATGGTACGATATCCGTTGGAGCAGCGACGATCGTTGGCCGATTTCAAGGATTTGAAAATTCGCGGTCCGAACAACGTCGAATATCCCATTACAGAACTTGCGGATATTGCAACCCCGCGCGGCTACTCGGAGATCAACCGCTTAGACCAGATGCGATCGATCACTGTCAGTGCAGAGATCGATACGGCTCAAGGCAACGCGGCGCTGGTGGCTTCGAAACTCAAAGAGACTTTGGTTCCCGAACTGTCGGCAAAGTATCCAACGCTGCGTTTCCGCTGGGAAGGGCAACAGCAGGAGACGGCCGAGTCTTTTTCGAGCCTCGTCATAGGATTTTCGGTCGCCATGTTGGCCATGTATTTGTTGTTGGTCTTTGAGTTCTCGTCCTACATGCAACCGTTCATTATTTTGGCAATCGTGCCATTCGGGATGGTGGGCGCTGTCTTTGGCCATGCTTTCATGGGATTGCCGCTAACGCTTTTCAGTATGTTTGGTATGGTGACATTGGCAGGGGTGGTCGTCAACGATTCCATCGTCTTGGTCGACTTCATCAATCAGTGCATCGGCAAAGGGATGGCTGTCAACGAAGCATTGATGACCGCTGGGTCACGAAGGCTCAGGGCGGTATTTTTAACCAGCGTCACCACGATCGCCGGGCTCTTGCCAATGCTGTCTGAAAAATCCCTTCAAGCTCAAGCGTTGATTCCCATGGCGACGAGCCTCGCCTTTGGGCTGATCGCATCGACAAGCCTCGTCTTGTTGATGGTGCCGTTTTTGTACAAAGCCTACGCTTTATTAACGTTCACCAAAGCTCAAATGTTAGGTCTTGAGCCCATCGGACATTCGACTCATGATCCATCGGACAAGCCGACAGGATCGCCCTTGGCAGAGGTAGGGCCTTCGCTTTTATGCTAACCACGCGGGGAGGGAGCCCAATGGCGGCAGTTCTACCATTTGCACTTTTTCAATAGCGCTGATCGCCATCAGTTGATCGAGAGCGACTTTGGGAGGCACTCCATCCAAATTCAGGACTCCGATCGCATGCCCGCCCGGTTGTTGGGTGGCACGGCCTACCGACATTTGCCCAATGTTGACTTGGTGTTGACCGAATACCGTTCCGACTCGCCCGATGATGCCTGGAACGTCGGTGTGCGTGAAGAACAGCATATGGCCATCGAGGTAGGCTTCTAAGCGGTAGTCATCGATCGAGATGAGGCGGGACATGTTATTGCCGAAAACGGTCACTCCTGCTTTGACTCGTTGTCCACTGCCGCTGACCTCGGCGGTGATCGAGGAGCTGAAAGCGCCGAGTTCACGATTCCTGTTTTCGGTCAATTCGATCCCGCGTTCCCGCAGGAGCATTTCCGCATTGATGATATTGACGTCATCTGCCAACGCACGTTCGAGCAGGCCAGCGCAGAAAGCGGCTGTCAGCAATTTCGTGTCTTTGTCGGCCACTTCGCCGCGGTAGTTGAGTTGGCATGCACCGATGCTGCCATTGTGCCATTGTGCCATTAGCAAGCCTAGTCGATACGACGCGTCGAGGTAGCCGCGGAGCGCATCGAGTGTTTTTGGATCGAGGGACGCAACATTGACGGCGTGGCGGATTTCGCCTGTTTTAAAGAAATTGATCAGCAGTTGGATGCCTTCGATGGCGACTTGCGTTTGGGCTTCTTCGGTGCTCGCGCCCAAGTGCGGCGTGCAGACGACGCCGGGCATTCCATACAGAGGGCTGTTTGTGCATGGTTCCTCTTCGAATACATCCAGAGCGACTCCTGCGATAATGCCCCGTTTGAGTCCCTCGACCAATGCGGCTTCTTCGTAGATTCCGCCGCGGGCGCAGTTGATAAGGCGGACACCTTTCTTAAGGCTGTCCAGTTGCTTCATCCCTATCAAGTATTTCGTCTCGTCGGTCAATGGGGTATGGACGGTCAAATAGTCGACGCGAGGCAACAACTCGGCGATGGAGTTTGCTTTTTCGATTCCCATTTTGGTCGCTTGTTCATCGGACAGGAACGGATCGAAAGCGATCACTCTCATTCCGAACGCCAACCCTCGCATTGCGACTTCGCGGCCGATGCGTCCCATGCCGATCACGCCGAACGTTTTGTCAGCGAGTTGGCTTCCCATAAACGTTTTGCGATCCCAACGTCCTTCGCAAAGGCTTTGGTAGGCAGGCGCGACGGATCGCGACAAGGCGAGCATCAGAGCAAAGGCATGTTCCGCGGTGCTCAGCGTATTGCCGGCGGGGGTATTCATAACGACGATACCAAGCCGCGTGGCCGCCGTCTTATCAATATTGTCGGTCCCTACGCCAGCTCGGACGATGGCTCGCAACCGCTTGTTCCCTTCGAGGGACTGGGCAGTGATCTTTACACCGCTACGAACGATTGCGCCATCGAATTCATTGAGCGATTTGCGGAGCTCTTCTCCCTTGAGGCCCGTTCGAACTTCGTAGGAAAAATCTTTTTCTGCGTCGAGGAGATCGAACCCTTCTTGAGCGATTGGATCAAGAACCAAAATGCGAAACGTCATGGATGGATTACCGAATGAGAGATAAGTGATAGGGTGGTGAGCTTTAAGCGTTTTTGGCTGCGAAGTCATCCATGAGTTCAGCCAGAGCTTGAACTCCTGCTATCGGCATTGCGTTGTAGATGCTTGCTCGAATGCCGCCAACACTGCGATGCCCTTTGAGGGAATCCAGCCCATGCGTTTGGGCTTGGGCTAGAAATGATTTTTCCAATGATTCATTTGGAAATCGAAAGGTTGCGTTCATCAGCGAACGGGATGCCTTTTGAGCATGGGCAAGGTAGATCTCAGGATGCCGATCGATCGCTTGGTAAACGTAGTTGGCTTTTTGTTGATTGATCTGGTGCATGGAATCGAGTCCTCCGATGGTCTTTTCGACCCACTCGGCTACGAGACCCAGAACGTACACGGCGAAGGTCGGAGGGGTGTTCCACATCGAGTCTTCTTTGGCGTGATTGTTGAAATTGAGATAGCCTGGCAGATTCTCATCAGAGCGGGACAAGAGGTCTTTGCGAATGATGACGACGGTCACTCCCGCAGGCCCAGCGTTCTTTTGAGCGCATGCATAGATCAGGCCATATTTGGAAACGTCGATGGGTCGATGCAAGATGTCCGAGGAGCAATCGCAGACCAGCGGCGCCGGAGAGTTCAGATCGGTGAGGAACTGAACACCTTGGATCGTTTCGTTGCTGGTGATATGCACGTAGGCCGCATCCGGGCTGATACGAAGTTCTTCTTGCGAAGGGACGCGATCGTAGTTGGTTGACGTCGCGTCGTAGATCGTTTCGGCTTTGCCCTCGCGTTTTGCTTCGCCCAATGCAGCTTTGCCCCACGAGCCGGTGACGACATACTGGGCCGTGGCAGATTGACCGCGGAGCAGGTTCATAGGAATCATCGAAAACTGAAGACGAGCGCCCCCTTGGAGAAACAGCACCTCGTAGTCCGAGGGGATGTTTAGCAGGCGGATGAGGCGTTGTTTGGCCGCGTCCTGAATTGCGATAAATTGCTTGCTGCGATGGGAAAGTTCCATCACCGACGCGCCGCAACCGGGCAAACAGAGCATTTCATCCCGAATGCGTTCTAAAACGGGAACCGGAAGCACAGCCGGACCGGATGAGAAGTTAAAAAGTCGTTTTTCCATTATTCCCGTGTTATTCAGCGTTCGAAATCGTCGGATGTCCTAGAAACACATTGCATTCCCGACAGGTTCGGATTTTACGTCTAGAATGCCTTACGCGGAAGGAGTAATGAAACCACCTCCGAGCCGCACTGCCCGTTTTTTCACCATCGCTGATAACTAGCCTATGTCGCATCGCAGCACCCGCCAAGTTGTGGAGGATCTCCGCACCCATGGGCGGCTGGTAGAAGTTACCGAACCCCTTTCGCCCCACCTCGAAATAGCTGAGGTGCAGCGACGCGTTTATGCGAATAATGGGCCGGCCATTCTTTTTACTAATCCCACCGGCAGTTCCTTTCCGATGGCGAGCAACCTCTTTGGATCGCTGGAGCAAGCAAGGTTTTTGTTCCGAAAGACGATCGATCGCGTGCGGCGTGCCATCGAGCTTAAGATCGATCCGAACCAACTTTTCATGCGACCGTGGCGATATGCGTCGGCCCCGTGGACAGCCTGGACCATGCTTCCCAAAAGTGTCCGCACGGGTCCTGTGAAACGCTTCGAGACCAAGATCACGGGCCTTCCGCAATTGGTATCTTGGCCTGACGACGGAGGTTCCTTTGTGACGTTGCCCCAGGTGTTGAGTCAGGGTGAGGGCTCTTCTCTGATGCAATGCAATCTCGGCATGTACCGAGTGCAACTTTCCGGAAATGACTATCAACCCGACAAAGAAATTGGACTTCATTACCAACTGCATCGTGGAATCGGAGTCCATCACCAACGTGCGATTGCGGAGAATCGACCTTTTCGTGTCGCCATCAGTGTCGGGGGCACACCAGCGATGACCCTGGCGGCCGTGATGCCATTGCCCGAGGGGCTGAGCGAGTTGACGTTTGCAGGTGCGTTGGCAGGCCATCGCATACCGATGATCACTTCGCCTATGCATGCACCGCTCTATGCGGATGCGGATTTTGTTATCCAAGGAACAATCGATCCCACGAGTATGAAACGGGAAGGGCCTTTTGGTGACCATCTAGGCTACTATGCCAAGGAGCACGAGTTTCCCTGGATGCAAGTGGAACGGGTTTTTCATCGCGACGGGGCGATATGGCCGTTTACGGTCGTGGGCAGGCCCCCGCAAGAGGACACGACCTTCGGACAATTGATTCATGAATTGACCGGTCCGATCATCCCAACCGTGCTGCCGGGTGTGAAGGCGGTTCATGCGGTCGATGCTGCGGGGGTGCATCCGTTGTTGTTAGCGATCGGAAGCGAACGCTACCTGCCCTATCGCAAGCCGAATCGGCCTCAAGAGTTGCTCACGCAGGCCAACGCGATATTGGGGCAGGGGCAAATGTCCCTTGCCAAGTACCTGATGATCATCAACTCGCAGGACAACCCTGCGCTGGACATCCATCACATCGATTCCTTCCTGATCCATTTGTTAGAGCGAATCGATTGGACACGGGATTTGCATTTTCAAACCAGGACGACGATGGATACGTTGGACTACAGCGGAGACGGATTCAATGAAGGATCCAAACTGGTCATGGCGGCGAGCGGCCCAAAGCGCTTTGAACTTGCCAAATCGATACCGGAATCGTTTGCGTTGCCGCCGGGATTCGAACAGCCTCGATGGTGCTTGCCAGGGGTCATGGCTTTGGAGGGAGGCAACCACGCGTGCGAGGAACTATTGGCTTTTTGGAACCCCAGGTTTCGAGAGCAGGGAGCCGATTCTCGCAGTGCTTCGAGTTGGCACGGAGTGCGTTTGGTGGTGCTGACGGACGACGCGTCTTTTACCAGCAGGTCACTGAATAACTTCCTTTGGGTGACCTTCACACGCAGCAATCCCGCGAGCGATGTGCACGGAGTGGGGTCGTTTATCGAGCACAAGCACTGGGGATGCACCGGTCCGCTGATCATTGATGCCCGGCGCAAGCCGCACCACGCCCCGCCGCTCATCGAAGACACGCGCGTGACAGCGAAGATCGATGCGTTCGCGGCCAAAGGGGGGCCGATTGCGAAGTATTTGTAAAAGGTGCCCGCGGGCAAGCAAGACCATGGGGTTCGGACGGGAAAACCAAATCTCGCAGAACTAATGGGGCGGAAACGTGTTTATACTCGACTCTAGCCCAATTCAGTCGCAAACGCATCCCGAACGCTTCCACAAGAAACATGACCAAGATTCGACTTTCGATCCTGCTCTTGGTCGCGATTTCAATCACAGGAATTGCTTGTCTTTGTACCCGTTCTGCGGCGCAGACTTCGCCACCGATTGAAAGGTACGCGGAGGATGCGCGACGCAGTCCAGCGTCCGTGCTGAGAGAAAACCTCATGGGCAAGGTCCCAGCCCAAAGCGGCGGGCCGGGTGAAGAGGGAGGGACGCGTGGACGAACCGGGGGCGGCAGGAGCGGGGGTGCACGCGTTGGGGGTGGCAGGAATGAGCCGCAGTCCGTCAGGTCGGATTATCCGCAATGGGTGATCGAACCCGGCTTTACCAAGGACGTGTTTACTTTCGTCCGTGTCGAATTCGCGTCGCGTGGCGGGTTCGGTGGCGGCTTTGGAGGATGGCGAAATGATTACCCCGACTGCGATTGGAATTTCTCGGTTCGGTTGCAGGAGCTGACGACATTCAAAGTTGATCCGAACGGCAGGACGTTGAAATTAACGGAACCCGAGCTGTTCGATTATCCATTTTTGTTCATGACCAACATGGGCTCGATGGAACTCGACTCGACTGAGCAAACGGCCTTGAGGAACTATCTGCTGCGGGGAGGATTTCTCATGGCTGACGACTTTTGGGCAGCCGCAGAATGGCAGCACATTCGTCAAGTGATGAGGCAGGTGCTACCGCAACGCGAACCAATCGAGTTGAGTCTGGACCATGAAATATTTCATATGGTCTATGATTTAGCTAAGCTGCCTCAAGTGCCGAGCATTCGAGCTTGGCAACGTGGAATGACCTACGAAGATTGGCATGGAGCCTTTGAAAACGGCGACACCTCCCCGCACTTTTGGGGCTACTTCGACGACGACAAGCGATTGGTCGCATTGTTTTGTCATAACAACGATGTCGCCGACGGGTGGGAACGCGAAGGGGAGGATATCGAGTACTTCCAAGAGTACTCCTTGAAATGCTCCTACCCGTTCGGGGTCAATATTATCACTTATGCGATGACCCATTGAGATCAGGCTTGCTGTGCCAAGTCGAGCTGCGGCCTGAAGCGTACCACCCGTAGTTTGGGACCATTGTCCCGAAAGAAAATATGGACAAACAAAAAAACGGACGGGACAATGGTCCCATCCTACGGCCGTAGTTTGGGACCATTGTCCCGAACGAACAAACAAACGAACGG
>JANODW010000696.1:0-4001 GCA_031412875.1 Pirellula sp.
TCGAGACGAACCATTTGATCAGTTTGTGGAAAAGCAACTCGCCGGGGACGAACGGCTGGCCGGCCCACCACGCAATCTCGACGAACAAGACTACCTTGTCGCGACGAGCTACCTACGGCTAGGTCCGCGTGACAATGCAGCCGGGCTATTCAACGAACAGGAGCGGGCCCGCGCCGAGCTGCTGGCGGACTTAACCGAAACGACCGCTAGCGCATTCTTAGGCTTAACCATGGCTTGTTGCCGATGCCACGATCACAAGACCGATCCACTCTCTCATGCGGATCACTATCGATTGCGCGCTTTTTTTGCCGCGACCCAGTACGCAGATGACCTGCCGATCGACTTGGCGGGCGAGCAAACGGCGATTCAAGAACACAATCAAAAACTCGATGAAGAGATCCAGAAAAACCAAAAGTCGATCGATGAAGTGGCTAGCGCCGTTTTGAAAAGGCAGCCCTCCAAGGTGAATGATAAAAAAGTCAAGGATCTCATGGACGCTGACGAGCGAGATCAGGTCCATCGGGCGGAGGCCGCGATCCAGTCGTTAAAACAGCGCAAGAGAAATTTCACGAAGGGATTGGTGATGCACGATCAAGCGGAACCGATACCGCCAACCCATGTGCTCGCCGGTGGCGACCATAAATCGCCCCGAGAACAAGTCGAACCCGGCTTTCCGACTGTCCTCTTCCCCCGCTCCCCAACCATTGCGAAACCGCCCAACCCGACGTCCTCAGGAAGACGGCTAACACTTGCGCGATGGATCGCTTCCCCCGAGAACCCGTGGACCGCTCGCGTCATCGTGAATCGGATTTGGCAAAACTACTTCGGCCAAGGGATCGTGTTGACGCCCAACGATTTTGGCGTGACGGGCGCTTCCCCAACCCATCCGGAACTTCTGGACTATCTAGCGATGGAATTGATGGAAAGCGGTTGGTCGTTAAAGCATGTGCATCGAATCATCGTGGACAGCAGCACCTATAGACAACAAGCCATCTCCGACACTGTCCCTTCGGAGGCAACCGTTCGAGTCACCCTGCGAACCCAGTTGAGACGAAAGAGCGCAGAACAGCTTCGAGATTCCCTCCTGCATGTATCCGGCTTGCTACAAGACAAGGGGGGAGGGGCACCCGTTTGGCCAGCGCTCGATGAGGCAACTCTTGCAGCCAATCCGGCCGTGCTTGATGACAACGAGACCAAAACCAAAGGGTGGTATCCCTCTCCGGAATCCGACCAAACGGTCCGAAGTCTCTATTTGATTCAGAAGCGAACGATTCGGATCCCGTGGTTGGAGACATTCGATTTGCCCGAGAACGCCGTGTCTTGCGGCCGACGCGAATCTTCTCTTGTCGCTCCCCAATCGTTAGCCATGATGAATGGCAAGCTCGCATTGCAAGCGGCTGAGCAGATCGCGCAAACGATTGCCGATGAACAGCAGCCGTACCCTTCCGATCCAATCGCACAGGCCTTTCGCAAAATTTTGTCGCGAAACCCGCAATCGGACGAGCGGGCCGCCTGCACCCTGTTTTTAGAGAGCCGAACGTTGACGGAACTCTGTTTGGTGCTGCTAAACACCAACGAATTCGCCTTTGTTGATTGACCCAAAAAGATCTATCACCGCAATTCCGGGAGGTGCCAAAAGGAATGACCGTTCGGGGGCAAATGCATCTTTATTAGGAATACACCCACGCACAGCGCCCTGTTTTGCTTCGTCGCTTTGTTCCGATCAAAAAAACGACCAGTGCACTATGTATCGGGAAATTGAGGTAAACTCGGTACAGGCGAGGGGGATACGATATCCTCCCAACTTTCAATCGACGTGTGAGCGAATCGGTAATGTGTGGAATTGCGGGCGGGATTTGGTCTTATGGAGAAACCGGGCTTACCCGCGAGAGCTTAGGACGCATGACCGACGCCATCGCGCATCGCGGACCGGATGACGAAGGCCATTGGCTGGCCGCTCCTAAAAACAACCCGTTCACCTTCCAGGGAACACCCTGCCCAGGGGTGGCTCTCGGATTCCGTCGCCTTTCGATCATCGACCTTGAGACCGGACACCAGCCGCTCGGGAATGAAGACGGCACGATTCAAATTGTATTCAACGGTGAGATCTACAATTACCAACAGCTTCGTCATCGATTGGAAGGCTCCGAGCACACGTTTCGGACGCAGTCGGATACCGAAACGATTGTCCACCTCTATGAAGACCTCGGATCGGATTGCTTCACACACCTCAATGGGATGTTTGCGTTAGCGATTTGGGACGGCAGAAACGAACGGCTGGTTCTTGCTCGCGACCGCCTGGGAAAAAAACCGCTCTACTATTCCTTTCGACAAGGGGGCCTTGTTTTTGCAAGCGAATTGAAAAGCTTGATGACTTTGCCAGACATCGACAAAACGATCGATCCGGGTGCGATTGATTTGTTTTTGACGTATCAATACATCCCCCATCCCCATTCCATTTACAAGGGCATCTACAAGTTACCGCCGGGCCATTTTGCGGTTTTTGAAAAGGGACGTTTTAGCATCGAGAAGTACTGGAAGGTCGATTGGTCACATGAAATTGCCATCGATCAACCTACCGCTTCCGAGCAGTTGCGATCGATCTTGAGCGATGCCGTGCGTATCCGACTACGAAGCGATGTACCGCTGGGAGCATTCCTGTCTGGCGGGATCGATTCGTCACTCGTAGTGGCAATCGCGCAAAAACAACTCGATACACCGATCCAAACATTTTCTATTGGATTCTCGGAAGCCGATTATGACGAAACGCATTTTGCCAAGATGGTTGCCGATCACGTGGGCACCAAACACGAACGGTTTGAGGTGACTCCGAATGCGATGGACATTCTCGACCGGTTGGTAAAACATTACGACGAACCCTTTGGAGATTCGTCCGCAGTCCCCACTTGGTATTTGAGCGAAATGACCAGCAAGCACGTCACGGTGGCGTTGAGCGGCGATGGAGGTGACGAGCTTTTTGGCGGTTACGAACGGTATCGAGCGTTGAAACTCAGCGGGCAACTCCAAGCTTGGTTACCAGTAAGATGGCTCAACCAGTCCTGGTGGATGAAACGACTCCCGGACTCCAATGCCCGACGATCTCTCTTGCGACGCATTCGAAGATTCTCCGAAGCCTTGGGGCAGCCACCGATCGATCGGTACATGAACTGGATACAGATATTTGGCGAAGCGAGCCGTCTGGATCTGTATCAGGAATCGTTCATCGAACAGTTGCCCGACAGAAACCCTGTGTCGTTTCTGGCCGATGCGTGGCGGAACGCAGGCAAGCGAGACTTGCTGAGCTGCGCTTCGACGGCCGATCTTCAAACGTATATGCCCTGTGATTTGATGACCAAAGTCGATATTGCGTCGATGGCGCACTCGCTGGAGGCACGACAACCGATGCTCGATTTCCGATTGGTCGAGTGGGCTGCTTCGTTGCCATCGCATTTGAAATTGCGAGGCAAGCGAGGGAAGTGTTTGCTCATGGACACCTACCGGGACTTGCTTCCCAAGGCCATTTGGCATCGACCGAAAATGGGGTTTGGAGTTCCGATTGCGAAGTGGTTCAAGACATCGCTGCGCGATAGGACTTACGACGCGTTGCTAGGGGCCGATGCGAAGTGTCATGAATATTTTCGACGCGAATCGATTCAATCGCTCGTCGACGAGCACATGTCCGGCCGGGGCAATCAAGCGTACCGTTTATGGAATCTGTTATTCTTGGAGTTATGGTTGAGATTGCAATGATTCTTTATAGGTCCCGACCGGACGCTGGGCAATTTGATAGTTGTTGGCAGCGTCGAATCAAAATCCCGTTGGCCGGAATCACATGGGAAGCGATGGAAGGGGTGTTGGAACGGCCAAAGCAATTTTTGCAGGCTACCATTCCGGGAACCGCCAAAGATGGCGGGCCAAGTTGCGCTACCTTGAAGCCGATGGACGGATGGAAGGTGGCGAAATGATTCTTCGATAACAACGCACTCCAAACCGCTTTGCTC
>JANODW010000697.1:0-7120 GCA_031412875.1 Pirellula sp.
AACACGACAGGATCATGTGCTCTAGGGGCCCATTCGGTTTTTCTGTGTGGCAGGCCAATGGCCATGACGATCGCAAGTGGAGTTGGAGTTGATAGTGGCGAACGCTTGTTTGCAAGCCCAAGCCCCTTAAGGACGTTACGCTGCGTTCGTGGAGAATCGATTACAATACCAAGAGCAGATCTCTTCCCAGCCCGGCCCTTCAATCGAATCCAGCGATCCCCAATGAGAAACATCTTATTTGTTTTGCTTTGCGTCGTCACGTCCCCATTGTTTGCACAGTTTTCTTATCCGCCCAACCTTTCCGGCGCTCGTGTCGAGACTTATCGAAAGATCGACTCCACCGAGTTGAAGCTCTGGATCTTTGGGGAATCCGACTCCAAATCGCCGAAGCCCGCGATTGTGTTTTTCTTTGGCGGTGGTTGGAGTTCGGGATCGCCCGAGCAATTCGAGAACCAAGCACGTCATTTCGCAAAGCGAGGCATGATCGCCATCACCGCCGATTACCGTGTGAAGACCCGTCACGGTGTAAAAGCGGTGGAATGCGTGAAAGATGCAAAGGCGGCGATCGCCTGGGTGCGGGAAAACGCACAGCGTCTTGGCATTGATCCGGAAAAAATTGCCGCTTCGGGTGGTTCTGCGGGAGGTCACGTTGCAGCCTGTACCGGCACGATCAGCGGTTTGGGAAGCGATGACCGTCCCAACGCCATGATCTTGTTCAACCCCGTATGCACGCTCGCTCCTATCGCAGGTTGGGAATCCACAGCGGCCAAACTTGGGCTGAGCGTCGAACGGCTTGGAGTCGAAGCACAAGTGATCTCGCCGGCCCATCACATCGGCACGCACACGCCTCCGACCCTCATACTTCATGGCAAAAAAGACACCACGGTTCCCTACGCTTCGGTCGTTGCCTTCGAGAGCGTGATGAAAAAGGAAGGCCGGCCATGCAAACTCGTTGGTTATGAAGATGCAGGGCACGGATTCTTCAATCGAGGCGAAGATTACCGCAAGACGCTTGCCGAAGCCGACGCTTTTCTTGTCGATCTGGGCTGGATAAAATAGTCGCGTTTTGCTCCGCAAAAGGTGCGCTATGGACCGCACGTTTTGCGGAGCAAAAAGGGGACCATCTTTAAACACTTCCTCGCGTGGCGGAGTTTTGCGAGGAGGCTTCGGCACTGTTCCTTCGTTCGTGATATTCGGATTCCGTGTCGATGTCCAACAACGCAACCGGGCATGCAACCCGGCGAACGGAGTGTGTCGGTTGTTCACGCAGCCACTTTTTGGCTCCGGTATCGCCAACCGATGTCGAAAGACTCTGCAGCGCAGAAAAACTGAAGCACGCTGGTACACCCAGGCCCTCTGGATATTCCGTTGCGGCTGCCAACGCCCCGAATTCGCTCACCTCTGTTGCTAATCGATGGTAATGACCAAAGTCAATGAGAGGTTGATCGCATAATGCAATAAGCGTTGCCCCGCGATTCTCCGATGCGATTGCCCGGTCGATCCCACTTCGTAAACTGGTCGCTTGACCCTGCCTCCAATCTGGATTGACGACTATTTCCAGTTGGCAGTTTGAGCATTCAAGGCAGTGTTTGCGGATCTCAGACTCGTACGCGCCGAGAACGACGATCAACCGATTGCATCCCGCCCTGACCAGATGGTTGATCGTGGATCTGAGCAAGGTTGTTCCGTTCCATTCCAACAGTTGCTTTGGCCGTCCCAACCTTGTCGATCCCCCGGCGGCAAGTAGGATTGCCATTAGCTGCGCAGTGCGACTCACGGGGTTGCAACCTGGGTTTCACATACGGCGACGCCTTCTATCCCGGGTCGTTGGTGATCACCGGTTTCGTGGATAGGTTGGCGTCTTAAGTGGAGGAAGCCACCCTTGCGTTCGCGCGAAATCGCAATCAACTCGGCGACAATCGATGCGGCGATTTCTGCAGGCGAGATGGCACCGATATCGAGACCAATCGGTGATCGAATACGATTGATGTCGTGATCGCTGAGTTTTCGTCCACGCTGGTGAAGTTGCGTCACCAATCGACCCAGGCGACGCTTGGGACCAAGCAATCCGATGGAACGAACAGGCGAGTCGAGCAACACCTCCATCAACTCCACATCGCGAGCGAAGTCATGCGTCATGATGACAGCGTCTGACCGGTCACCAAAATGAGACCCTCGCAATAGTAGCTCGTCGGCAATTGAGTGCATCGGGCCGCACAGCACTTCCGCGCCCGGAAAACGCCGTTGCTGCGTCAGCTCGACTCGATGGCCGACTATGGTCACCCGCCAGTCCAGTGCCAAACAGGCCTTTGAAACGGGAATAACATCGTCGCCGGAGCCAAAGATGACAAGACGCCGGGCAGGTGAAATGATCTCGACGGCAGCTTCGATCACATCGCCGTGGCAATCATTCCAAGCAAAGGAAATATTGCGGTCGGCGGATCGAAGCTTTTGAAAGAGTGCAGCAATGACCTCCGAATGCTGAGCGAGTTCACCTACCGCGCTGGAACGTGCCGCGCTGGAACGTGGATGGGTCCTGTCCATTGTATAAGTAAGTGTATCTCCGACTTCGGCGTAGGTCGAATCGCTTCGATAGACGGTGAGCAAACGTATCTCGCGATCACTCGTCATTGCATCGACGATGCGACGCATCAAGGCGGCTTGCCGTTCCTCAACACGTTGACAAAGTACGTGGACAACCCCTTCGCATCCGGTGTTGTATCGCGTTGTCTCTACCGAGTTTCCTCGGGTATCGAAGGCGATCAATTTAGGGCCTACGGAGGTAGCATCCCAGACGCGATGGCAAAGGTCCTTTTCCAAACAGCCCCCACTGATGTAGCCCAGTCGCTCACCGGACTCGGAAAGAAACAATCTCGCTCCTGGTTGCCCATACCCGCTGCCGTCCAACCGAACCACGGTACACAGAACGCAGGACTCCCCTGCGTCGGAAGCTGCGAGAGCGTGTTCGAATAGATCTTGCATAGGGTAGCCTTTTGTCGCCACAGGTTGGTAGGAAAGTTACTTCGATTTCGCCATCACGGCATGGGGCGTGATCGGCAATTCTCGCACTCGGCGACCTGTCGCATTGAACACAGCGTTCGCGATTGCAGCGGCCACACCGGTGATTCCAATTTCGCCTATTCCCTTTGCGCCGATGGGTGACGCATTGAAATCCGGGGTATCGATCCACAAAATTTCGATGTCGGGAATATCGGCGTTCACCGGGACGTGATACTCCGCCAAGTTGTCATTGGTAATGCGTCCATAGCGGTGATCCCAGTGGGTCGCTTCCTGCATCGCATGGCCGACCCCCATCACCATCCCGCCAATGAACTGGCTTCGCCCGGTCCTCGCATTCAGGATCGTGCCGCAAGCGAAGCATCCGAGCATACGACGAAGTCGGACCAGTCCGAGTTCCTCGTCCACGCCCACTTCAACGAACTGTGCACCGAAGGAATGCGATGCGAATTCGCCCTCTTTGGCCGGAGCGAATTTACCGCTGCCCGTAATGGAACGCTTGTGCTTTTCGTTCAGCAGATCGTCGATGTCGACGGTATTGCCATCCATCGTCAATTTTCCGGAATGGATCGTCACTAGTTTTGCATCCGCTTTCCGCATAGGGGAATTCGGTGGCAGTAGTTCAATGAGTTTCGATTTCAAATCTTTGATACTCGCCAGAAGTGCACCTCCCACGCTGGCAGTGGTCGCACTGCCTCCGGAGATACCGCCTAATGGCAAATCGGTATCGCCAAGATCCATCGACACACGATTGAGTGGGATTCCCAAGACGTCTGCGACCAGTTGACTTTGGACGGTCGCGGTTCCTGTACCCATTTCTTGCGAGCAGCAGGAGATTAGCACTCGACCATCGGCATTCCAAGTCAATTTCGCTTCCGTCGGAAAGAAGAATGCAGGGTAGGTCGCAGCGGCAACCCCGTGTCCTATCAGCCAATGTCCCTCTTTCTTTTGCCGTGGAACCTGATGCCCCGATTGCCAACCAAACGCATCGCCACCGCGTTTCAAACAATCGAGCAAGAGCCTTCCGCTGAAAGGTTTGTCTTGAAGCAAATCTTTTTCAGGCTCGTTTATTTTACGCAGTTCAATCGGATCCATCTTCAGTTCGAACGCTAGTTCATCCATAGCGGATTCGAGCGCAAACACCCCTGGCGTTTCTGCAGGAGCGCGCATAAACGTGGGGACCTGCGAATTTAGCCGACACCGTTTTTGATCTAAACGAAGCGATTCCGTTTGATACATCATCCGAGTCGCCATCGTGAACGCTTCGTCGTAAACGTCTTTGATCGAGGTGGAAGCAACTCCGGAATGCAGAATAGACGCGATTTTGCCATTCGTCTTAGCTCCGATCTGCACCCGTTGTCGCATGGGCGTGCGATGGCCGGTACCGCCGTACATTTGGCCTCGCGTGACTTCGATTTTGACCGGTGCACCCACGGCTTTTGCGCATAAACATGCCAAAATCGCTTGAGGCCACATAGCACCCTTGCTGCCAAACGCTCCGCCAATGTACTTGCACACTACCCGAACCTGTTTTGGACTAAGGTCGAACAGTTCCGAATAGGTCTTCTGACTCATCGCCAACCCTTGTGACGATTCGTAAACGGTCAGGAAAGGCTTGCCGTCTTTCTCCGTCCACTGGGCGATGGTTGCATGCGCCTCAATGGGGTTGTGATGATTGCCATAGGTGGGATATTCCGAATCGATTTTCACTTCGGCGTTTTCAAAATCCTTTTCGGCGTTGCCTCGCGTGACGACGGCAGGACTACCGAAGAGATCGTCCGGTTTCTCGTTTGCTGGCGAAGCATCGATGTCGGTAATGTGTGGACCAACCTCGTATTCGATTTTGACAGCAAGTGCTGCGTCGCGTGCGTCTTCGAAAGTCTCTGCTACGACTGCCGCCATGAATTGACCTGCAAAAAACACCTCCTCTTCCGCAACCGGAAACAAAACAGAGGGATTGTTGGTCGTTTGGTTGGATTCGAGCCGGGTCTTCGCTCGCGTGAATATTGGAAGATTCTTCTGTGTGAGCACGAGTCGTACGCCTGGCATCGACTCAGCCGCGGAGGTATCGATCGACTTTACTTTTCCGCGAGCTATATTGCTCGGTACCGCAACCACGTGCAAGAGGCCATTGACTGGCCACTCCGCAGTGAAGGTGGCTGCGCCAGTCACTTTATCGTGCCCTGATTTTCGCACGATCGATTTTCCGATCGAGCCGTTGAGTTTGATTACTTCAAATCCAGTCATAGACTTACCCTCTTCCATGTTGCTTTGCCCAAAGTTGTTCGTCGTTCAAGGGACCGTTGTCCCGAACTGTTTGCAAGGCCCGAACGATTGTGTTTTTGGCGAGCGGGACCTTGAATTCTAGACCGCTTGGAGGATTGGCCTCCGCCAGTGCAGCTTCGGCTGCCTGCGCGAAAGTCTTGTCGCTTGCAATTTGTCCCACGAGCGCTTTCTCTGCCTCTTTACTGTGCCAAGGAATAGGTGCAAGACCTCCCAGACCCAGGTTGGCCGCAATGATACGATCGCCATCCAACTGCAATCCCACCGAACAACTGGCCAACGCGAATGCGTAGCTGCTGCGTTCTCGGACTTTGTGGTAGAAGCTATTCTTGAGCGTCTCAGTGATGGGCAAGTGCAATTCCTTGATCACCTCGTTCGACTTGAGCGCGGTCGTGTATTGGAAGGAGTCGCTGGGTGCTAAAAAGAATTCGCGAGCAGCGATTGAGCGTTCGCCCTCGGGGCTTGCAAGCAGAAGTTTTCCGGCGAACGCAATGAAGGTCACCGCGAAGTCGCCTGGATACATGCCGACAAGTCAACCGCCGTTTCCTAATACAGCGAGCAATGATGTATCTACATCTTTACCAAAAATCGCGTCGTCCGCCTTCGCCGAGTTTGACGCTTGCTTGTTCGGGTACTCGACAGGCATATCCGTGTGTCGAAAATAGGTTGATCGGGTTCGCTGCAGAAGATTACCGCCCATGGTGGCCATGTTTCGAATTTGTGGCGACGCAGCGAGGATCAGGGATTGGCGAACGCAGGGCAGTTTCCCATTGACCAGCGGATGATCCGCCAAGTTTGCCATCGTGCACGCAGCCCCGATCACGAGATGGTTATCGCGAATGGTGACGGTGGACGGCAAAATCTTGCGAACATGGACAAGCGAATGGGGCGTGAGCACGTTTAATTTCATCAAATCGATCATCGTCGTACCACCGGCGATCGCCATGGAGTCAGAGTGGTCGATTTTCGAGCAAGCGGCGGAGAGCGTTTTCGGTTCTTCGTAGCGGAATGGAATCATGGCAGCGTTTCCGTTGATTTAGGGGAATTTTGCATAGCTGGGTCGCTGATCGGTTCCGCGCCGGCCGTTTGGCGAACCGCGGCGAGGATATTGGGATAGGCGCTACATCTGCAGAGATTTCCGCTCATCCATTCGCGAGCCTCTTCGGCTGATTTTGCCGCATGCCCCTCTTCGATGCATGCAATACCCGACATGATTTGGCCGGGTGTACAGTACCCGCATTGATACGCATCACAACGCAGAAAGGCATTCTGAAGGGGATGCAAAGCATCGCCATTTGAAATTCCTTCGATCGTTTCTACTTGATCCTCATTGATCGTAGCGGCGAGTGTTAAACAGGACAGAACCCGCTTTCCATTGAGGAGAACGGTGCAAGCGCCGCAGGCGCCGTGATCGCATCCCTTCTTGGTGCCCGTCATGTGTTCGTTTTCGCGGAGCAGGTCAATCAGGGTGGTGCGAGAGTCGATATCAAACGATTTCTTTTTTCCGTTTAAGGTTAAAGTTGTCTGAACCTTTTGCCTCGATGGTTGCTTATCGACCGGGGGGGGTGACTTTGGATCTGCCTCTTGAGCCGCAACGATGCTTGATGTTGCAGCGGCCATCCCGACTCCTTTCAAAAAATCGCGTCGTTTGACCTCATCCGAATGGCTCATTTGTCTGCTCCCACTATGTACAATCGTTTCTGGAAAGCACCTCGCTTGCTGTGCGAAATGAAGACCATAGCAAATGGGGTGCCACAAAATCGGTATTTGATTTCCGTTGGTAGCTCGGTGAAGTGCAAAAGAAAACCTCGTTACTTCA
>JANODW010000698.1:0-17730 GCA_031412875.1 Pirellula sp.
GAGGCGCTCAAGCCGCTGTGCATGCCCAAAGGTACCGATGAGTCTGCTGTCGGTGCGATGACGGCCGAACGTTGGAATGAACTCGCGGACACCCTCTCGTCGTTAAAACTGATCGACGCCACCAAGGCCTCGGTCGGTAAAGCGTACACTTTGCAATTCCTGAGCCGTTAGACCCTGCTCGACCGTATTGAAATTTAGCGAACGGCAACCATCTTGAAGATCCTCTTGGACGAAAAGCAAATCGGTTTGGGCATCGATCGTTTGGCAATGCAGCTCAAGGATCACTACCAAGGAAACCCCATTACTGTGGTAGCGATTATGACTGGCAGCCTCGTCATGCTGGCGGATTTGATCCGTCGATTGGAGATGCCCATTCGCATCAGCTTGATACAGGCCAGTTCGTACCGAGGCGGTACCAAGTCAGGTGACTTGACCATTCAGGACAGCATGATGCTCGATATTGCTGGCCGAGACATTTTGCTGATCGACGATATTTTCGATACTGGCAAGACCTTGGTGCAAGTCACTCAGCGGCTTGCTGCTTTGCGTCCAAAATCGATTCGCACAGCCGTTTTTTTGAACAAGTTGGGTCAAAGTGTGGTAACTGCCGTCCCCGACTTCGTGGTATTCGAGATCCCGAATGAATTTGTAGTAGGATATGGATTGGACTACCAAGATCTCTACCGCAACCTCCCGTATGTCGGTGTGCTTGAAGAATCCGACCTACAAAAACATCTGACCGTATAAGTTGCAGCGCGTTCTATGCTTGGTCCCAAGGTACTCGTAGTGGCCCGTCGTTTCTGGCCATTCACAGAGGATAGTTGCCAGAGGCTTCTGCACCTGTGCGCTTCTCTCACCAAAGCGGGCGCGCAGGTGACGGTCCTCACTGCGCGGTGGCACACCCATTGGCCCGGCTATTCGCTTTGCCGTGAAGTCCCCGTATATCGATTGCTCCCTGCACCGAATACCCAATGGAATGAGAGCCATTTTCAGAAGAACGCAGTCCAGTGGATCAGCAAAAAGGCGATGGAATTCGACTGTATCTACGTCGACCGATCCGATGGCTTGCTGCTGGCGCTCCAAAGCAAAAGCACCCGATGGAATTTGCCGATCGTAGCTCGCTTTTCGACCGAAGATGCCGCTTACGGATTGTCCTCGTCGCAGAGGCTGACTCAAGCGGCGATGGCCGACGCTTGCCGGCGTTGTACCCGCGTCGTTTGTCCGACCCCCAACGCGCACCGAGTTCTCGTCTCCCAGGGGATCAGTGAGTCCCAGATTGTTCGGATAGGGGACATCGCATGGGATCCCGTGACCCGCAGCGATGAAAATCGAATAGCTGCATCCAACGCCTTGTTTGACATGAGCAGCGATTTTTTGATTCCCGGCCGGACCGATCTTTTGGTGCATCTCGGGGTGTCCGACGCGATTCCACTGCGCAAAGCCATTCAAGCGGTTTGCGATTTGCTGGATGCGGGCGCCTCATTGCGCATGTGGGTGATCGGGGCGGGCCTCGACCAGAGCGCATTGTACGATTTAATAAAATCGAGGGGATGGCATCGTGAAATCCTGCTGTTCGACGGATTCGATGATTTGCAAGAATTGATCCGCGTCGCTGACTGTTGCATTGCCTCCAATCCGAAAGAAGCGATACAATTCACGCTGCAGATGATGGCCATGGCCGGAGTGCCCATGATTGTCGCTGAACATCCCGACTGCCGCAGTTGGTTGCCCGAAGCGAACCATTTCCAGCTTTACTCGTCGGAACACGTGTTGTCAGAAAAGCTTCAAGATTTTATTGCGAACCGCCAACGATGGACCGATTTGGCTAGCTCGCTGCGACAAGCTTTGTGGCGTACGAAATCGGTCGACGATTGCGTTCAACAATGGCTGACCCTATTCCGCGATACCGTTCTTGAGCGTAGAGCATGAAACTGCGAGTTTGCTTGATTATCCCAACGCTCGACCAAGGAGGGGCCGAAAAGCAGATCTCGCTTTTGGCTCGCGGGTTGGATCGCGATGCGTTCGAAGCGATCGTGATCGTCCTAACGCACACCGGCCCTCGCGAAAAAGAACTCACCGACGGCGGTATCGAAGTTCACCACATCAACAAACGAGGCAAACTGGATCCATTCGCTTGGCTGCGATTGAGAAATTTGTTGAAAGTGCTAGAGCCGGACGTTGTCCATACGTGGTTGTTCGCTGCCAACGCGTATGGTCGCACCGCCGCCCTGGCCGCCAAGGTGCCGGTCATCCTCGGCTCCGAACGATCGGTCGATCCATGGAAGAACGCCCTGCAATTTTGGATCGATCGCATCCTCGCCAAACGCACACAAGGGATCACCGCCAATAGCCAAGGGACCATCGATTTTTATCACGAACATGGAGTCGATCGGAAATGGTTCGCGTTGATTCCCAATGGGATTGAGCCGCTCGTTCCTAGCGGGCTGAGCCGCGAAGAAGCTTGCCAAAGGATGGGGGTCTCGCCCAACAAACGAATCATTCTATCGATCGGACGGCTGTGGGCCCAAAAGGGTTACAAGGACCTCCTCTGGGCCGCCGAATTGTTGCGAGTGATGCGGGAAGACATGTGCTATGTGATCATCGGGGACGGGCCTGATCGCGAGCGATTGGAATTGTATCGCGATAATATTCGCGGCGCCTCGCAGATTTTTTTTCTGGGGCATCGTACCGATGCGAGCGAATTGCTTCCCCATTGCGAAATCCTTTGGAATGGCAGCCTCTACGAAGGTCAATCCAACGTCATTCTGGAGGCCATGCAGGCAGGGGTCGCCGTCATCGCAACAAATATCCCCGGCAATCGAGAATTGATCGAGCATGATGCAACCGGACTGCTCTACCCTGTCGGAAATGTCGACGACTTGACTCGTCTCTCCAATCAATTACTCAACGACGAAGCGCGCAGAAAAAATTTGATTGCAAGCGCGCAGAAACATATCATGACAGTGCACTCTGTCGAAAAGATGATCACTCTCCACCAAAATTTATATCGACAAAAGGTTTCCACGCGATGAACAATGCAACCTGTTTTGAGCCGCGCATCGGAGGACGCCGCCTCACGTTGCAATTTCCAGACAACGCCACCGAAATCCGTGTCTCAGGCACTCCTACCGATCAGTCCCTTTCGGATCTGATCGCCAAAACGTTCGATGAACCGATCGATTTTCCTCCCTTGCCCCTGGCCCTCATCGACGACGATCACATTGCGATCGCGATCGAAGACGGTGTGCCCGAAGCCAATGGAATCGTGCTCGAAGTCGTTCGCTATCTCGTCCAACATGGCACCCGCCCTGAAATGATTTCGGTTGTCCTTGGATCCGACAATCAATATTGGAGAGATCGACTCCTTTCCGAATTGCTCGCGCATGAACTGGGCAGCGTCAAGGTAGTCAAGCATGAGCCAACGCATCACGATTCGCATGGATACATTGCGGCCAGCGAATCGGCCGACCCGATCTACATCCAACGGGACTTGGTCGAGGCCGAAGTCGTGATCCCCATCTATTGCATCCGGACACCGGATTCGCCGAGCGCCAGCGATAAATATGGTATTTCACCAAGCTTCGCCGACGCCTCCACGCAGCACCGTTGGAATCTCGCGTGGCTGGACGACAACGCCCACCACTTGCATCTTCAAGAAAAATTGAGCCACGAAATCGGTTGGCTCATGGGCGTGCAATTCGCCATCGCGGTGGTACCTGCCTGCGATGGATCGGTCGCATCGATCCTAGGTGGAAGTCCCGACCCGGTGTTTCGACAAGCTTCCCAGCTCCTCCGTCCTGTCCGAGATGCACGCGATGCATCGGATACGGCGGATGCACACGATGCCCAACACGCGCTTGCGGTCGCATTCATCGAAGGGGATTGGACACAGCAGTCGTGGATGAATATCGCCAGGGCTGCGGCGCACGCAGACATGCAACTCGACACGGCCGGTGCCATTGTAATCTGCTCGGATGTTGCAACCCTATCGTCGGGGATACTGCAACTAGGTTCCGATGAATCAGAAGAAAAACTGCAGCGGCAGTTGCTGAAGAGCGACCTAGAAGATGCGTTTGCTGCCGCCGTCCTCAGTTCCATCAAAACCCGGCGCAGCATCTACTTGATGTCGCAATTAAAATCCAATCAAGTGGAGAGTTTGGGGTTAGCATTTATCGACAGCCCCGCCGATATCGAAAGGCTTTGTCGCGAGTCCGCTTCGTGTTGCGTGATGCGTTCCTCACAGTTTTGAACCGCGTTTGGATTGCTAGCGTCCTAATTTTTCGACGTATCTTTCAAAGCATCTTTCGAAGCTTTGTGCCCGCGGTCTTGATCGCGAAATCGAAATCCCCTATTTATTGTTCATGGGAAACAAAATGAGGGGACAGCAAACTCGACCTACTACGCTCGCGACGCCAAACGCGCGATCGTTAGGGTGCGCATGCGTCGTTTTGATTGCGATTGCGGGCGGATTGAACGCCCAGATCCAATTGAATCCGCCGACGCAACCTCGCGGAACGCCAAACCGACCCTCGCAACCCCCCACCGCCGAGCAACCAACCTCGCAAAATCCCCAATTCCGTTTTGCGACTTTCCCCAACCAGCCGCAAGCTCCATCCAACCAACAACCCCTCACACAGCCGCAACCCCCAGCCAACCTGCAGCCCCAAGTCAACCTGCAGCCCCAAGCCAACCTGCAACTCCAAACCAATCCACCCGCTCAAACGGCCGTTCAAACGACGCCGCAATCGCCACAAACACCGCGAGCTGAGCCGGTCAGCGACGCCATTTCGATCACCCCCGAAGCGGTCAACAATCGCCTCCAACAATTCCAAGCGGCTGCCGATTTGGATCCGACGCTCAAGCAGACGTTGATCGCGACTTACGAAGCGATCCTGGCTGAGCTCAAGAGTCGAGTGGATAGCGAGAAAGTGATCAAGGAGTTCACGGCCGCCTTTGATGCAGCCCCGGCTGCGACCGCGGAAGCGAAAAAGCGCAGAGAGAACCCAAGGCCTCGTATCGTCTTCACCGAGGGCACATTGCAATCCACTTCTCGGATTGAAACGCTTCAGAACTATCAGCTCGAAGTCCAAGCCCTGGCGCAGGCGGCCACGGACGGTCGTGTTCGGGTGGAAACGGCGATCGTCTCCCGAGACACGCGGCGCAAGGAACTCGCGACGCTCTTAGCCAACAACCAAATCACCATCACGAAGCTCAACAATGAGTTAGCGCTCCCAGCCAACGATGGGATCGATCCCAGGGTACGAGAGGCCAACACGCTTTTGCTGCGGGCTAAGCTGATGGCGTTGGCCGAACGCAATCGATCGCTCGAGCAGGAGCAGCGGACCTATGACGCCGAACAAGAACTCCTTCCTATCACGAAAGAAGTCCTGCTCGCAGAAGAAAAGTTTCAGCAAGCCCGTCTGAAAGAAGTCAACGACGAACTGAGCAAACGGCGCGAAATACTTATCGAGAACCAAAGGAGCGTAGCCAAGGGTTTGGTCCAACAGGCCGCGCCCGAGCTGAAGAAAACCGCCGAATTGATCGTGAAACGGACCGAGGATTGGCTCGAATTGGCCAAGCAAAATTCGTCCATCCGTTTGGATGCCGAGACTGCAGGGAGCGAATTGAAACTTTGGGCAGAACGCTTCAAGATTATGTCGGATCGCATTTCGACCAAGAGCAGCAAACATGTCCCAAACTTCAATAGTTGGGTTGGGCTGATGCTTCGCAAGCAGCGAAACGAGTTGCCGGATATTGGCCATCTTTCGCAACGGCAGGTCGAATACCAGAACAAAATGCTTTCTACTCAAACGCTTCTGTTTGAATTCGATGACTTGAAAGCCAAATCCGCATTTTCGGTCGACTCCACGCAGCCGAGTGCACCGAACACCAACATCCTATTAGGCTTTGAACGGGCCCCACCCCATGAACAAAAACGGATGTTGGACGCGATAGAGCATCGGATTGTCGATGACTTTCGGCGCGATGCAAGCATCTATTTTGACAATCTTTTCAACTTGGCTTTGACCAACCAAAAAACCATTGATCAAGTGCGACAGTATCGCTCGTTTATCGATGAGCATGTGCTGTGGATCCGCTCCAGCGAGCCGATCAACAAGTCCGATTTTCGTCAATTGTGGCCGTCGATCCAATGGCTCTTTGATCTGCAGAACTGGCGTCTCATCCCGCTGCAACTGTGGAAGGACATGCAAACACACCCGTGGGGGTATCTCTTTGGCGGTTGTTGCTACGGCACCCTGCTGCTCAATCTCAAGCGATTTAAAAAGCACATTCAAGCGCAAGGTGCGATCGCTACCAAATCCAATTGCACGCAGTTTTTGCCCACTGCTAAAGTGGTGCTGGATTGCATCCTGCTCAGTTTGCCTCTGGCGCTGCTCCATTTGATTCTCGGATGGCGATTGATGGCTACGTCGGAAGGGAACGCCTTTGTCGAATCGATAGCGACCGGACTTTTTGCCAGCGCACGATACTTTTATCCCTTGGAGATGATTCGGCAAATCAGTCGCTCGGGCGGCCTGGCAGAGAATCACTTTCAGTGGCCGAGCCGCTCCACCCAAATGCTGCGCAAGAATTTGCGATGGTTTATCGATCTCGCCATCCCTGCAGTAACGGTCGTGGGCATCATTTCGCAGTTTGGGGAAACGAAGTGGGAAAACTCGCTAGGAAGGCTAACGTACTGTGTGTTGATGTCCCTTTGCTTCCTTTACTTGTTGATTTTGCTGCACCCTCGCAACGGTGTCTTCAGCGATTTCCTTAGCCGCAATGCTGGTGGATGGATCGATCGGCTCAAGTATCTTTGGTACTCAGCTTTCGCGATCGCCCCGTTGGCTTTGATGGGTATGAGCCTTATGGGCTACCATTACACTGCGATCCGATTGACCATGTTGTTGTACACTACGTTTATAACCATGGTCGGGATCTTGCTCCTTTCGAGTTTGATCCATCGATGGCTCTTGCTGCGACGACGCGAGATCGTAGTCTCGCAGGCTAGGCAGCGCCTCGAGGAAGCTCGGCGTCGCGATCCTGGCGCGTCCCCATCGAATACTCCCGTTACGCTAGCCAGCGCGGTAGATGCTCGGTCAGAACTCGCACAAATCAGTGCGCAAACGATCCGGTTGATACGCAGCACTCTGGTGTTCGCAACGATCGCCGCATTGGCCTTTATCTGGTCCGGTGTGTTGCCTGCGGTCGGGGTTTTGGAATCGGTCCAACTCTGGACCGTCGAGAGCGCCACCGCCGATAAGCCGTCGACTTGGATCACGCTGGCAGATCTTTTTGTCGCCATTCCGATCGCCATCATGACTGCTGTTGCGGCCAGGAACCTTCCGGGTTTGCTTGAGATCGCATTGCTGCAGCATTTGCCCCTTGAGAATGCCGTTCGCTATGCGATTGCGTCCCTGTCTCGCTACACGTTGCTGATCTTGGGCGTAGCGTTGACATTCAATAGCTTAGGAGTTCGATGGGCAAGTATCCAATGGCTGGTTGCCGCCCTGGGTGTGGGATTAGGGTTTGGACTCCAAGAAATTTTTGCCAACTTTGTCTCCGGTCTGATTTTGCTTTTCGAACAACCGATCCGGGTTGGCGATGTGATCACTCTCGGGGACACCACAGGCAGTGTTTCGCGTATCCGGATGCGCGCAACCACCGTGACCAATTTTGATCAACAGGAATTGATTATCCCGAACAAGGACTTGATCACCGGACGATTGTTGAACTGGACTCTGAGCGACTCTACCAACCGTATGGTCATTGCCGTCGGTGTGTCCTACGACTCGGATCCGGAACTCGCGTGCTCGCTGCTGAGAGAGGTTTGCTCCAATCACCCCAACGTTATGAGCGAACCACCTGCAACCGCCTTTTTCGAGCAGTTTGGCGACAGCACGTTGGATCTCAAAGCCAGGTTCTTTTTGGCCAACCTCGATCAGAGATTGCCGACCCGACACGATCTTCATTCGCAAATCAAGCAGCGATTCGCGGAAGCAGGCATCGAGATTTCCTTTCCACAACGGGACTTGCACCTGCGAAGTGTTCCCAAAGACTTGGCGGCGATCTTAAGAAATGAAAATCTGACCGCCCGGGAACCCAAGATTGCCAATGAACCACCGCACTTTAAACAGAACGCAAAGCCTGCCACAAGCAACGGTCGCGTTCAAGGCGATTAGCGTATCTCGACGAAGTGGCAAGGCGAGGGGCAGGACCATGACTACCGTAGGATGGGACCATAGTCCCGTCCGTCTGTTCGTCCGGGACTATGGTCCCAAACCACGGTTGGTATGTTTCATCCTGCCGCTCGCCCAACAGGAACGCGACCGCCGATTTCGCTAGAACATCATTCTTGCGAATGTTTGACTAATGCGACAATCAACTCTCTACATCGAACCGGATCGTAGGTGCGCGCCGTTTCCAATACAGCAGCCTGTCCCGTGATGACGCTCTGCCGTTGGGGCACTGCAATCTCCAGATGCAGCAACTCGCGGAGCTCTTTCTGATAGCCAACCACCGCGCTGGACGGTATCTCCCTATGCGCAACGAGCTCGTCGATGGCAACGCAAACCATCCATCCCGTTTGCTTCGCGACCGCATAGTCATCCAACGCATGGATGCGGCTTGCGAGCAAGGAGGCAAGCCATTGCTGCACGTCTCGCTTGGTCATCGGCTGACGTTCGGCCTTACGCCGATCTTGGAATCGACTGGCGAGGGATTGCAGGTGCCTGTCCTTCATGGGAGCCAACCGCTGGGCATCCCCAAACGGAGTGGCATTAAAAAGATCCGACATCTCTTTCTCTAGAATGGATTGCTTGCTCAGACCCGAAGCATGGATGCTGGTGCTTTCAAACGTTAGCCAATCGGCAGGAAACGGACGACCGGGGATACGAGCGCGGATCAAGACCGGTGCGAGATTTTTCTTTAACTCTTGATGGCAGCCTGTGCAATTATAGAGTGCATAGTCTCCCCATAAATCCGGAGTCTGCGCGACTTGATGGAGAGTCCGGATACCCAAATCGTTGGCGACCAGACCTCCCATCATGCTTCGTCGCGATTTGTCATAACTGCCCAGGATCGCTTCTTGGATCTCATCGGTGTTGCCGGCGATATCAAAGTGAACGCGATTATACTCCGCTTGCCTTTCGAACGCAGGCTTCTCCTGAAGTGTCTTCCAGTGAGGAGGCATCGCATCGAGAAAGCTTTGCAAATCAAATGGGGGCAAGATGGGATGGCCTGCCGCATACATTGCGTGCGTGATGAACCGACTCTGTTCCACATTGCCCAAATGGCAGCTAAGGCAAATCGCGGCTGCCGTCGACGGTGAGGTCAGGTCCCACATCCCCAGGGCTTCTTTTTGTTCTGGAGTCTTGGCTCTCCAGCTCACTTGCTGGTGATGTTCTGTTCGGACATATTCGGAACCGGGACCGTGGCACGATTCGCATTGGACCCCAAACCGAATTTCAATGGCGGACGGAGTTCGCGCAGCGTCTGATCCCACATGACATGTCAAACACTTGCGTTCGAAATTGCCGTCTCCGTCGTCCCATTGGAGACGGTCCGTTATTTCTCTAGAAAGCTTGTTCGATCTTCGGTCCTCGCGTTTTAGTTCCTCTGGACTCAGGTCGCGTCGGATCAATTGATAGGCATAAGCGTGCTTGTCATTTTCCAGCCACTCTTTCGCTTCGACGAGTCGAGCAAAGCGGGTGATGCCCAGCGCGCGGTAGATGGGACTCGGGGCGCTATGGCACGCGGCGCATTCTTTCACCCCGATATTGTGAAAGGGATCGGTTGCCGGTGCGACTGCCGACCAAGCTGCTGGTGTCGATGCAACCGAAGTCCAAACAATTGTGGACCAAATAATCGTAGTCCAAATAATTGTGGTCCAATTGACTGTGGTCCAATTAATTGCCGACCGATCAACTTTGGTCCCTACCGGCGAACCCAGCGCTTGTTTGCCGAGGCGGCGTGCAGCGGTCGATTGGGTCCGTGCATCCCGGATGCTTGAAAGCTCGCTTGACCGCGCGCTGGAACGCGTCCCGATGGAGGCTCGCACCTCGGGTGTCGTTTCTTGGCTCTTGTTCCAGCTCCAACATCCCATTAGCGAATTTCATTCTTTAAAGCAGAGACAAGCTGGAGCAAGGACTCATCCCAATCCTTCAGCGAAGGTGGAACGCGTTCGATGCGTGACCTTGGGAAGCGAGGCGTCATTGCGTCCTCGGGGAATAGCAGACCAGCGCGCAATACCATCATGGGTTTCTCAATGTTTTGTTGCGACAACGTGGGATGGGTTGCCCAGGTCGCAGCATAGGCAGTTGCAGCGGACTCCCAAGAGCCATTCCGTTTTGATGCTTCGAGCAGCCGTATACTCTGTGCCATTTGCTTTTGCCTGGACCAATCGGGCAGCGAAAGCTTTCCATTGTCCCACAACGTGCTGGCCAATTCTACTCTGAGCTTACGTGCGGCCACAGAAACCTGTCGGGAGTCGGGATTGGCCAGGTTTAGCAGCGCACGAAGTTCCTGGACCGTCGCCGCATCCCTCGCCCGGTTCACGTTTGTGTTAGTCGTTGCAAAGCCAGCGGGATCGAGAGCTTGGAAGAGACCGACTAAATTCCACTGCCGGACGGAAGCCCGGCCCAGATCCACGCGATCGCGATTGTCGGAGGCGGTTGTCTTTGATTGACCGTCGAGCGAAAAATGGCAACTGCTGCATTGGTACATCGAAAGCTCGGGCCAAGTCGAAATAGGAAGCGATTTGCAGGCTCGCGTTTCCATCAATTCGAGTTCCGAATCGGCGCTTGCAATTTGACCAGCCAACCAAAGCTTAGCGCGGAAATCGGCATCGTATTGGTCTGCATCGCGCCAATGTTTGGGATAGGCTTCATGATAAACCGCCATATCAAAATAGAGAGCTGGGTGGCCTGCCGCGATGATATCGTGGTTCATGTCTCGATCCTTGCCACCGACGTGGCAGGTCGCGCAGATTTTGGCCCTCTGCAAAAGTGGACGAGAATCGGTTAGGCCGAAATCCCTGCGTGCTGCGTTCGCAGAGTCCAACCCTTGGTAGTGCCGATCATACCATTTCTCCGAAGGACCATGACAGGCTTCGCAACCGACCCCCTCCGCGATGGTAGGGGTGAGCTGATCATCGCTCAAGTTCTTTTCCGAGTTGTGGCAGGCCAAGCAGTTTCGATAACCCGCAATGTCCGCGATTTTACCGTCACGAAAAATACCGAGCTTGGTCATGATTTGCAGCGAAGCTTCCGAGCAGAGTGTTTTCCAGGACCGCGCGTGCGGGTCGCTTTCGAACCACAACGGGTACTCCGAGCCTCGCGGGGCCACCGCGGATGCCACGCCTGCCTTGGGGCCACCGTGGCAGGCGGAGGTCGCACACGAGGCTGCCCCCAGCACTCCTTTTTCGTTGCGATAGAGCGAGTCCATTCCCCATTCGGGCGCCTGCCCCGCCGTTTGGTTTGCTGAGGCGACGGCGAGACAAAGAGGGATAGCCCATCGCATCGATTGGAGTAGCCAAGTTGTTTTCCCGAACATCATTCCAACATGGGGTGGAGGCTTCTCAGCGTGAAGGTTTCCCGAAGGTGCGGGTCAAGATTCGTTTCGACACCAAACTCGTTTCGACCGTTGCCGTCTGCAGGAAGGCGAGCGGCAGGACCATTCCTACCGTAGGATGGGACCTTTGCCCCGTCCGATTGTTCGTTCGGGACACTGGTCCCAAACCACGGCTGGTATGTTTCAGCATGCTGCTCGCCTAAAAAAAATCTCGTCAGATAGACGGAACACGGATGAGACTCATTGCCCTAAAAGTCGACCAATCCAGCAGAAAACAAGTCTATCATGTTCCTAAACGTAATAGTCGCTAGAAACGGATCGCATCGGGGCTTTGGCTTTCCACCGAAAGTTGACAATGCCCCCCCCAAGGACTAAATTCCAGCTGCAATAACGTCGGGAGGAATACTCTGTGAATTCCAGGTGAACTGTGCTGTTGGTCCGAAAACTCAAACTTCATTTTGGATCGATCTGCGTCGCGACCGTCCTCGTTCTTGGTTGCTGCTTGTGGCAGGCGAATTACTCGCTCGCATCGGGTCGTATTGCGTCTGGCAGTTCGCTCCCGGGTTTGGTGATCGGCAGCATTGCCGGAGCGATCATTTTATTCGAACTGCTACTTTGGCCGCGAAAGAGGTTGAGACGCTGGAAATTGTTTCCTACCAAGTACTGGATGGTGGCGCACATTTGGTTGGGATTGGCCACCGGTCCACTGGCTTTCATACATTCAGGCTATCGTTTCGGGGGGACTTTTAGTTCGATCCTCATGTTCCTGTTGATCTTCGTACTAATAAGTGGACTCTACGGTTGGGCAATGCAGATAGTGATACCGAAGTGGATGCTGGGCAATCTCCCTTTTGAAACCATCGCATGCCAGATTGACGATGTGTCCGTACAAGCTGCCTTGAACGCCCGGCGCATGCTCACGGTCGCTTATGGTCCTAAGCCCGAGGGGTTGAGGAAGCTTGCAAATCTGGACGCTGCGTCGGCCCAGATGAGCGGGCTGGTGACCGTTCGAAAAGGACGAAAGGAAGTCAAAGCGATCGTGGTCGGTGCGGTGCAACGCCGCGAGACCAGCCGATCACGAATCGAAATCAATACCGATGATGAGTTCCATTCGGACGACGGGCATGAGCTATGGAAACAGTATGCGGCGGTGATCGAACCGTTTATGCTGAGCGGCGTCGCCCAACTCGCTGAGGATACCAACGCACGTCGGTCCCAAGAAAAAACGCCTCTCAAATCGAGGCAGAACACCGAGGTTTGGTTTTCGTTGCTGCGATCGACTTGTTCCGCTACTGCGAGACCGATCGTCGACAGCTTGGAGGAACTCACCGTACAAAGGCACCAATACGATTCGCAACGACGGGCTCACGCTTGGTTGCACGGCTGGATCGCGATTCATGCGAGTGCTTCCGTTGCGTTGGGTGTGCTTTTATTAACCCACATCGTTCTCGCGTTCAAGTACATGTAATCCAAAGCGAGTAAGGACTAGGATGCAAGAAAACGGCAGGCAACGCGCAGCAAAGATCGACAGGTCTTACCACGCCGCATTCGACCCCTTTGTCTATCGCAAACGTTGGATGAGCGTCCTGGGGCTCGTTGTCGCATTGGCTTACTCGGCCTGGATGTTTTCTGAGACGGGCGCCCTGCATGTCACCACCGGCGATCTCTCCCAACCACACTATGCCTGGAACCAAACCGGATGCGAGCAATGCCATGTACCCAACGTTCCAATCCGAAAGGATGCATGGAGAGGAGACGATGCCAAAAACATCGCCATCAACAACCAAAAATGCAATGGTCAATGCCACGCGGTGACCGGCCACTTTGAGCACCTAACCAGACCGGAGATCCTATCGACTCAAAGTTGCAGCACATGCCATCGCGAGCATTTGGGTTTTAATAGGAGCCTCGTGGATGTGGCGGATTCTGAATGCGCTCGATGCCATGCCAACCTGGCCGAAGCAGCGTTGCATCCCAAGGGCCAAAAACCCGTCTCCAACTTTTCCAAGCACGGGGACGGTCACCCCGAGTTCGCGTCCCTAAAAAGCGATCCGGGCACCATTCGTTTTAGTCACGTCCAACACATGCGGCCGGGGCAGCCAAAATCGCTCGATGGGGCGGATGCAAAGCAACCCGAAATGATCCCTGCGAAATTTCGTGATCGCTATCGTCGAGTGTCTGCTGACAACTTGATCCAGTTGTCATGCAGCGATTGCCACGCGAGGGATGTTCCGCTCCAAGGCTATGATGGTTTAGAACGGCTCCAAGGAGACGCGAACAATGCATCCGCCCTCGCCGTCCAATCCACGGCGCACAAGCTGTACTTACCGATCGAATTTGAAAAACACTGTGCTGCATGCCACGATTTGGACGGCATCCCGCACGGGTTGAATCGCGATCAAACCAACCGATCTATCCAAAGTTTGATCCCTGCCAAACTGCTGGAGTATCTCAAGGACCGAAACCCGAAACTCGCACCCAATTCCCTCGCTCAAAATGCGATGACAAAAGAATATCAAGAGGAAATAGAAGGACACGAATTGAGGTTAAAGGCTGTGCTGAGCGATGACAGCGCATGCTTGAAATGCCATCAGACTGGCGACAATCCCGCTTCGATTGTCGCTCCTAGCAATCTTAAAAAGAAATGGTTTCAAGACGCATCGTTCACGCACGGATCCCACTTGATGGTTGGCTGCCGAGAATGCCACGCAACTCCCTATGCCGAAACCGGTGACGTCTTCGATGTGTCGCTTCCAGGCAACCAAAAGTCGAGCGACGAAGCTAGCCACGTCATGATTCCGGGGATCGAGAAATGCCGCGAATGCCATATCCAAAGCCCTAAAGAAAGATCGCAGTTGTTTAGCAAAGAGAAACCTGTCGCTTCGGCTGACTGCGTCGATTGCCATCGCTACCACAGCGATGCACCCAGGCAAGCACCAAGCAAACGCCTGTCTGAAACAACCCTGTCTGAAACAAAGTGGCTTCCCTTTTTTGCAAGGGAACGTTTACCCTGAATTCACTCCACACCGTTGCAACCGCTCGCGTTCTTGGCATGGTTCTCCTGGCGATGATGCCAATGCATGCTGCCCTGGGAGAATTCCCGGATGGGAATGCACACCCCCCAACGCAATCGCACAGCGTGGTTGGTTGCAATGCGACTGGCTGCCATGGCTCAAACGTACCCGATTCCAAAAATTGGCAACGGGCGTTCAAGATTTGGTTTGACCAGGACCCCCATTCGCGAGCTTATACCGCCTTGCTTTCTGAGTCTTCAGTTCAAATCGTATCCCGCTTAGCCGACGAGGAATTGAAACCCACCTCACCCAAGTATCTCGAGATTCTAAACACAAAGTGCGTCTCCTGCCATGCGAACGCAAAGGCGCCCGAAGCCGAGCGCGTTCTGGGCGTTGACTGCCAATTGTGCCATGGCGATGCAGAGGCTTGGGGGAGTGAGCACTATTCCAACAAATGGAAAATGCTGGGAACGCGTCGCTTTGAGAATACGCAAATGATCAACATGGAGTCCGTGGTTAGCCGAGCAAAAATATGCTGTTCTTGCCACATCGGCGAACTCAATCGCACCGAAGACGCAGTTGCGATTCCGGACCGAGAAGTGGACCATCGGATGATGGCGGCGGGGCATCCTCCCATGCACTTCGATTTTGAAAGCTACCTGCGTCGATATCCGGCGCATTGGGATTGGGGCGACGAAAAAATAGGGGTAGGGTCGTCCACCGGTGTGCAGCGCTGGCGAATCGGGAAATTGACAGCCACTGTCGCAAGACTGAACCTGCTCGCAGCCCGTGCCCAACGCGCTGCAATCAAACAAAAAACAATCAACGACTGGCCTGAGTTTACCGAGTATAGCTGCACCAGTTGCCACCACTCTTTGGAGGAGCCCAACCGGCGTCCGAGCCGCTCGATCCACTCCCTGGCGAGCTGGGACGATTGGACCGTATCGCAACTCGACTGCGCTGTGCGCGATGCGTCGCGAGCTCCGTTGCAATCCCAACTGACCACCCTAAAAAACCAAGTTGAAATGCGACTGCCGGACCCGAAAAAGGTAGCCAGTAGCGCATCGGCGCTACAGCGTTGGCTTGCCTTGGAACTGAACCATGTTTCAGGCGCGGCGGAGCAATCGCCAGCGGTGCTGTTGCCCAAGTTACAGTCCCGACTCGCACCTATCGAACAGATCCAAAATTGGGAGTCGGCTACCCAGTGGTATATTGCGACGCGAGTTCTTGCCGAAGGGTTGGGCCTCGAGACCTCTCGCGAACCCATCCCGTTTTTTATCGAGAATCCGTACTTGGGTATCGATCAAGTTTGGAAGCCGTCCTCTTTCGGGGAATTCGATACACCCCGCAGGTTCCACCCTGAAATGCTTTTCAACTACAGTAACGACATCCAAAAACAGCTTCGCTCACGACCATGAAATCCCTCATCGACCGACAAGTTGGGACCCGCATTGCGAAGATGCTGCAGGAATCGCAGCACCAACATGGTTTCATCCAAAAATCTGAAATCCAACGGATCTCCGATCAAGTGGGCGAGCCGGTGCGTGTCATTCAAGACGTCATCAGTTTCTTCCCGCACTTTCGCAATACAAAACCGCCGCAGTGCCATGTTTCTGTTTGTCGCGATATGAGCTGTCGGTTGCGAGGTTCCGTCGCCGTTTCGGAGACTCTTCGTAAACTGCAGTCGCAAGTCGGCGAAGAGGTACTGGAAATCACAGATGCCTCGTGCCTGGGACGTTGCGATCGGGCTCCCGCCGTCCAAGCCAACGACAGGCTCTTTGCAGGTCGATCCGCACACGCCATTTGCACCGCCGTAGAATCGATATTGCAAGGGATCGAAGTGGAGGCGGATAGCGATTGGGACACTGCCACCAAAGCCCTTTCCAACGCAGAAATCGATTACTATCGAAAGAGGGATACACCTCTTTATGAAGCGGTGAAGCAATATGTTTCCGATCCCAATCCAGACCGAGTGGTCGAAGCGCTGCGAACAGCAGGCCTCCAAGGCATGGGTGGAGCTGGGGCGCCCGCTTCTGAAAAATGGAACGAGACCCGTAATGCGCCTGGAGATGTAAAGTATGTCGTTTGCAATGCAGACGAAAGCGAGCCGGGTACATTCAAGGATCGAGACATACTCCTCGCAGCGCCCCATCTGGTCATCGAAGGGATGATTGTTGCTGGGTTGGTCACGGGTGCCAAGCGAGGGTTTATCTACATTCGCCATGAGTACTTCGAACAAATCGATCGGCTCAAAGAGGCGATCGAACAAGCCATTGAACTGGGGGCTTGTGGATCAAGTATTTTTGGTAGCCCCCGCGAGTTCCGGATCGAGGTTTTTATCAGCCCCGGCGGTTATGTTTGCGGAGAACAGACGGCCCTCATCGAGGCTCTCGAGGGCAAGCGCTCGGAACCTCGCAATCGTCCCCCAGAGCTTCAAACCAACGGCCTATACAATCAACCGACAATCCTCAACAACGTAGAAACATTTGCCTGGGTACCCGCCATACTGCTGTACCAAGCGGAAACATCCCCTGCCCAAGTGCAGGGTGGCCAGGGTCCTGCACCCGCGCAAGCAATATCGGCAAAAACGCAGAATACGCCTGGCCTCTGGTACAAAAACGCAGGACGAAATCGAACCCGAGGAAAGCGTTTCTTTTCGATCAGCGGGGACCTCAACCAGCCCGGCGCCTACGAAGTTCCCTGCGGAATCACCCTGGGCGAATTGATCGATCACTATGCGGGCGGAATGAAGGATGGGTGCGCTCTGCAAGCCGTGGCTTTGAGTGGGCCCTCCGGAGGTTTTCTGCCCGCTCTCTTGCCCAAAAACGCAATCCGATCCCCTAAGCTCTTAGACAAAGATGGAAATCCGACGCAGGAATTAAAGTATCCGAAGCTCGCCGGCGAGACCATCGATGTGCGTCACCTCCCTCTCGATTTGAACGCCGGGCGCGAAATCGGATTCATGCTCGGAGCCGGATTGGTCGTCTACGGCGAACACGCCGATATGCTCGATCAAGCTATCGCTTGCAGTCGGTTCTACCAACGCGAGTCCTGTGGCAAATGTGTCCCATGCAGACTGGGTTCTCGAAAGATGGTTGACATGGCAGAATCGCTCCTAAGCCCCAACGCATCGACCGACCCAGTC
>JANODW010000699.1:0-3981 GCA_031412875.1 Pirellula sp.
ATTTGGGCTGGTCAAGCTAAAGCCGGGGGCGAACAGGAGCCAAGTTCAAAGGGAACTTCAAACGATTTTGGGGGACGCGATCCAGATCTATGAGCGTGAGACACTCATCCAGCGTGAGATCCGATTTTGGGCTCGGAACACCCCGATTGGGATTATCTTTACCATCGGAACGGTGATGGGGCTCTTCGTGGGTGTCATTATCTGCTACCAGATTCTTTTTACAGATATTCATGACCATCTGGCGGAATTTGCGACTTTAAAAGCGATGGGCTACGGCCCCTACTACTTCTTGCGATTCGTGATGCTCCAATCGTTCTATCTCAGCGTCTTCGGTTTTCTGCCCGGTTGGTTTGTTAGCTGGCTCCTGTACGTCTGGCTTGCCGATTTGACAGGGTTGGTGATGATGTTGTCGACACCTCGCATCCTGTTGGTTTTTTGCCTTACGTTTTTGATGTGCACCATCAGCGGCGCACTGGCTGTGCGAAAACTCTGGGCGGCTGACCCTGCGACACTTTTTAAGTAAAGCCGATGGCCGCCTCAGGCGTAAAATCGGGAAAGTCGCCGCTCGCATTAAGGGTCGCGCTTTGCGTGAAAATCTGTCCGAAGAATTGAACCTGCTTCTCAATTTCATCTTGCTTTCCGCGTTCCCACGCGTACAGTTCTTCAATGCGAGCCGATTTACTTAAATGAATCGTTTGCAACTCGGAGAACCAGACAAATCGTCGACGTCAGAATGGTCGGGATCGTGTTGTGGACAATGTTGGCGAAAGAGTGTGCTTAAGGTCCGCAATAACGATGTTATCTTTGTTTTGTGCCTGCCCGCCTTTTGCTAAAACTGTACTCGACTGCAGGACCTCCGAATTCGCCCACGGAAAATATTTGCAGGACTATCAACTATGAGTTTCGGCGATTTACCAATTCACAAGCACCATCCTTTGACAACTGTCCATCCCGTTCCATCTCCGCTAGCAAAAAAAGCGATCGCTTGGGATCGATCGATACCCACCGCCGCTTGGTGGACCATGTTTGCTTGCAGTACGGTCGCATTTTTGACAAGTTTTTATCTCGCCTGGGCGTCTCTAACCTCTTCGGCCGTCGCAGGGTGTGGTGGCGGAAGTATTTTTGACTGCAGTCATGTGCTGCACAGCCGTTGGGCGCGGGTCTTGTCTGTCCCCGTCAGCATTCCTGCGATGGCAACCCATTTGCTGGTCCTGTCCACGTTGCTTGCCAATCCCGCTTCGGATTATGGCAAGCAATGGAAATGGGGAATCATTGGCTTTGCGGCATTCTCTGCCGCCGCGGCCGGTCTTTGGTTTATCGGGTTGCAAGTTTTCGGAATTGGGCATTTGTGCCAGTACTGCTTGGTAGCACACGCCGCAGGCCTGCTGTTGGCCGGTGTTTACTTGTGGAATAGGCCGGTTTCCAGCTTCACTCTCAGGTCCGCAGTTGGTGGGGCTGCCGCGGCCGTCTCGGGACTGATTGTTTTGCAAATGTTCAGCACTGCGCCGCAAACCCACGAAGTCATCCAGCACCCGATAGAGAATTCAAGCACCCCGTCTCTTGATGACGCCCTTTTGTTTGAGCCCCCCCAACCTCAAGCTTCGATCATCCCGAAGGAGTTGAACACTCATCTGTGGAATCTCTGCAACAGCTTTGCCTTGCTTTCCCGCCCCTCCTACGGCCTGGTTGCGACGGTAGCGCTTCCGCCGGACGATGGAGCACCCAAATCCGCGCTTATCCTGAACAGCCTTAAACTAGAAACGCATGCTTGGCCGCTCCTGGGCAAAAAAGACGCGGAGCTAGTCTTTGTAGAGATGTTTGACTACACCTGTGAGCACTGCCAACGAACGCACAAAGCCCTTGAGGGAGTCCGTGAGAAGTACGGCGATCGGCTCGCGATCATCGCTCTCCCCGTTCCCATCGATGGGAAATGCAATCCGCATGTTAAAGTCACCGAAGCAAGCCACGCAGAAGCCTGCGAACTTGCCAAGCTTGCGATCGCCGTCTGGTCCGTGGATCGCGAAAAATTCGCCGAGTTCCACGCGTACCTGTTTACTGCCAAACCGAAGTATGTCGACGCTTTGAACAAAGCGAAAGAAACGGTGGACGCAGAAAAACTAGCAGCAGTACTAAAGACGGAACTTCCTGCCCAGTATATCGCCAAGCATGTCGCTATCTATCAGAAAGCAGGAGCAGGAAACATCCCAAAGCTAATGTTTCCTAAAACAACCTCTGTGGGTGCCATCGAATCGACCGCAGTCATTGTGCAACTCATCGAGCAGAATCTGAAGTAAGCCGCTTCTGCCTAACATTCACGATGACCAACGTTGCAAACGACACAAGGCAGTACCCAACGGTCATGTACATCCCCGTCTGAAGCCCAAACCGTTGGCTAACCCAGCCGATGCTCCAAGGGCCGATCGCTCCTCCGATTCCACCAAAGGTAAAGAGAATCCCCAGCACGGTCCCAACATTCTCTTTGTGAAACCCCGTCACGACCGCGGTTACGGTTGGGAACACAATCGAAAAGAACAATCCTGATAGCGATAAAGCCAGCACCCAGTGCTCTCCCCCGCCTATCCCAACGATTAAACACAGGGCGCCTCCCAATAGTGCCCATCCTACGACTCGCATGTAGCCAAGTCTTTCAACGATGAAGCTGCCGAAAAATCTGCCGAGCATGATCATTACGAAGAAACCCGAAAGATAATACGAACTCCGCGTCACCGACATACCGCGGACTTGTTGAAGGTACTCCATCAACCAAGCGGCATGGCCCAACTCTACGGCTACATAAGTTCCGATCAAAAGATAGTACCAACCCATCTCTCCTTGGAACCCGATGCGAAGCGTCTTTCGCCAGTTCCAACTAGCCTCTCGTTTCGAGGCAACGGCAACAGCGCGCGGTGACAAGGCAAAAGCTGCAGCTAACAACCCTGCAAGCAACACCACCGACAGATACACGCGTTGCCATGTCACCCCCAGATCGATGAGGTACCCTACGTAAAGGGGGACCAAAAACGACCCGGTACCATGAAACGATGCAAGCAAATTGAGATAGCGTCCGGCCTTTTCCCGATGCAAATCAACGATCAGACCATTTGCCCCAACCTCAATCGCCCCCAATCCAACTCCGATGCAACCCATCATCAAGATCAAAAAAACATAAGAGACGTTGAGGCTGACCCCAAATAAACCGAACGCCAGCAACAGACCCGCCAAGAATAAAACAATCCGATTCCCAACGCGATCGGATAAGAAACCGGTTAGCAGCGTTGCCAACACAAAGCCAAAATAAGCGCCCAGCAGGAGTGTCCCCCCTTGGTTCAAACTCAGTTTCTCTGTGCGCAGCAATTCCGGAAGCACAGGACCTTTTAAGTTGTCGATAAACCCAAATGCGAAAAAGGAAAGGAAGCAACCAGCCGTCATGAGGAATTTCGAGTCTCGCATGCTATAGATGATACACTTTCCGGATGCTGTTCCACTGAGGTACAATCTGAACCGCTGCGTGCACTGATTTCCCCCACCGACGTACGGCTTTTTTCTGACCAAGGTTCGCTATGTTGCTTCGCATGTTTCCGTGTGCTGTGTTGCTGATCGTTGCCTGGCTAACGCAAGTTCCAGCCTCCGTTTTTGGGCAGGATAAGGGCCTGACCTGGAAAGCTGGAATTGCCAAAATCGATATCACTCCGACCGAACCGCTGCGTCTCGGAGGGTACGCGGCCCGCCGAGATGTTTCCGTTGGAGTCTCGGATCCACTTTACGTTCGGGCTTTGATTCTCCGCCCCAACGCGGATACCCCAATGATCCTGGTTTCGGTGGATGCGATCGGAATACCAGGGAACATGACTAACCGAATTGCAAAGACTGTACAAGAGCGATGGGGCATATCGAGAGCGAGGATAGTATTGGCAGCCACTCACTCGCACACTGCGCCTCACCTAGATGAGTACGCGCCAAATATCTTTCCTGCTCCCTTGT
>JANODW010000700.1:0-2763 GCA_031412875.1 Pirellula sp.
CATGGGTAGTCGCAGTTCGCCGGTATCCCGTCCAAGCAATTTCATAGCGCCTTTGAGCGGTATGGGATTGGTGGCGAGAGAGAGCATGTCTCGGCAAAGCGGGAACAGTTTATGGTGCCATCTAGCTGCGTTAGCAAAATCCCCTTGCAGCGCTGCGGCGACCATTGCAATCAAATCGACCGGCACGATGTTCGCAGCCACGGATATCACTCCTTGCGCGCCGATACTCATCATGGGCAGCGTGAGGGAATCATCGCCGCTGAGGACGGTCAAGTTGGTCGTGTTCAAGATTTGGGAACACTGATCGAGCGACCCTGTCGCTTCTTTGACCATAGTGATGTTTGGGAGATCAGCTAGCTTGGCGATCGTCTCGGGCTCAATGTTTTTGGCGGATCGTCCCGGGATGTTGTAAACGCAGTGCGGGATGCCAACCTCTTCGGCGATTGCCTTGAAATGTTGATAGAAGCCATTTTGAGTGGGCTTGTTATAGTAAGGTGCAACCTGCAGGGATGCGTCGGCTCCCTCTTTTTCAGCCCAACGGGTTAGTCGCAGCGCTTCGGCGGTGCAATTGGATCCTGTTCCTGCCATGACTTTGCATCGGCCCGATGCTAGTTGGATGACTTCGCTGATCACCCGTTCGTGCTCGTCGTGCGTCAACGTGGGGGACTCGCCAGTGGTGCCCACCGGGACCAGAAAATGAGTACCGGACGCAATCTGGAACTCAATCTGCGTCTTAAGCCTCGCGACGTCAAGTTTGCCATTGGTAAACGGTGTAACAATCGCAACGCCAACTCCCGCGAAGGCGCTACCCTTTCGATCCGACATGCCTAATCTTCTCTTTCGATAAAACAAATGGGTCAGACTTTTTGGATGACCGCCGTAGGTTCAGGATTTTAGACGCAAAGCGAACTTAGCCCAATGCCCAAGTGGTTTGCTAGTTGAAAAATAGCTACACTCGATCCTGCCGACGGCCCTTGGATCGCTGTTTCGCGCATTCGTCGCAAGTTCCCTCGACGATAAAGCGATGACTTCGAGCTCGAAATCGATGCACTTTTGCTACCGCTTCGCGGATCTGAAGAATTTCCGTGCTGGTGAATTCAATTAACTTGCGGCATTTGGTGCAGTACAGATGGTCGTGTTGAGGATAACCATAGTCGTGCTCGTAAACACTCCGGCCATCCAGTTCAAATCGATTCAACAGTCCTGCGTCGACAAATTCGCGAAGCGTACGATAGACAGTTGGTCGGGACACATAGTTCGGATCCCCTTTAGAAGGCAATTGCTCAATCAATTGGTCGGCATCAAAATGCTCGTGCCGGCTAAACACTTGCTCAATGAGAAACCTTCGTTGTTCCGTGTTACGCAGGTTTTTGCTTTGCAAATACTCATCAAATCGCTCCAGAGGGGTCATCGAAACAGCAACCGCTTCGAGGGGTTCCGGAGGAGTCGTGCTTTCTGTAGTCATTGAATCGGTAGCTTGTGTTGGTCAGAACAGAGACCAACAGTATATACCGCTCTCAATAGAAGCGGAACGGCGCAAGCCGCCGCTTACTTTCGTAGCGGTAGGACGCGAGCCATCCGGTGTCGCGGCTGAGATCGCAGTGTTGGTTCGCAAGTCCAGACCGGACCGCTTGCGCCGTTCCGCTAAAGGAAGTGGGCCTGTAACTGCCGTTTTCACAGCCCGGCTGGCGAATAATGCTGGAGCTGCTTGTCCGCCTCTTGGATTAGCCGGTTTACCTTCTCATCGATTCCTTCGTTCTTCGGTTGATTTTCAGTTTCTGCCGTTCGGGCTTTGAAACTCGCTCCGCAACCGTGGCAGCACACATCGCGTCCCAACAACTCGACCGGAATTTGCAAAGTTCGACCACATGTGGGGCAAACCTTGGCGAAACGGACCGAACTCGTCATCGTTATTTTTCTCCATTGAGGAAATCGCGAAAAGGCGATTATTGCGGTTAAACCCACTTTGTCAACCTGTAAAGGAATACTATACGCCAAAAACTCCAATTGACGCAAGCTGAAACCAGCCTCAATCGATCGGGAACGGTCGCCCGTCCCCCTCGATCCTCTCAAAAATCGTATGCTGATTGCTCAGGTGCGTCGGAATGAGCAATTGCCATGCCTAAGTGGAGCGGAACTGTGTGGGTAAAGATCGCGCAAGAGCGTAAAGGTTTAGGGAATTTTTCTGGCTCGGCGGCAGCCGCGATCCTCCGGGAGACGTTGGCGCGTCAGCAGCGAGCCCGGTTGGTGATCGCGACCGGCTCGAGCCAATTTGAGGTACTAGAGCAATTGACGCATGCACCAGGGATCGATTGGTCGCGCGTCGATGGTTTCCATTTGGACGAATATCTGGGTCTCGATAGGACGCACCCTGCAAGTTTCTGCGGATACTTAGCAAGCCGTTTTGTCGATGTCGTTCCGATCGGTTCCTTTCATTTTTTAAACGGGAAAGGGGACCCGGCAAAAGAGGTCGAGGTTGCGTCGAAACTATGGTCATCGTTTCCAATCGATTTGGCCATGATCGGAATCGGCGAGAACGGACACCTTGCATTCAATGACCCTCCTGCCGATTTTGAAACCAAAGAGATCTATCACATTGTGACTTTGGACGAAGCGTGCCGACGTCAACAAGTCGGAGAAGGCTGGTTTGCCAAGTTGGACGATTGTCCCACCCAAGCGATCAGCATGACCGTCCACGCGATCCTTCAATCCCGAAAGATCATCTGCAGCGTTCCCGATCTGAGGAAAGCCGATGCGGTTGCC
>JANODW010000701.1:0-7697 GCA_031412875.1 Pirellula sp.
GGGCGAGCCCACCGGACGCAGCGCGATCGCTTGCTTTGTTCCTTCGGACTCGATGAGACGAATTTTTTGATGGGCTTGCTCGCGTTTCCTTTGCAGCTCTTTTTGTTTCGCATCGCGGGCAGCGACTTCTTCGGTGGTAGCGATCGAACGCTCGCCATGCTTGACCCCCTCGAACACCGACTTGATCCGATAATAATCCACATGCGGGATAGGATCGAATTTGTGAGTATGGCATCTCGCACAATTGATCGTGAGACCTAGGAAGGTTTGGCCGACGACCCCAATCATGTCTTCCAACTCGTCTTCTCGCGTGATGGCCCGTTGGGTTTTGTTAGACTGTCCATTTCCTGCTTGATCCCATGGCCCGCAAACGAGCATGCTGGTTGCAATGATTCCATCCCGGGACACGGGCTCGATAACGTCGCCAGCAATCTGCTCTTTCATGAACTCTGTGTAGGGCTTGTCCTCATTGAAGCTCTTGATAACGTAGTCTCGGTAGTGCCACGCGTTATCGCGAAGTCGATCGTATTCGAAGCCTTGGCTCTCGGTGTATCGTGCGGCATCGAGCCAATGCCTCCCCCAGCGTTCTCCGTATTGAGGTGAAGCAAGTAGCCGGTCGACTAGATCTTCATACGCATGCGCCGACGCATCATTCTCAAAAAACGCGATATCGGAAGGCTTGGGCGGAAGACCAATCAAATCGAAAGTGAGTCGACGAATCAGTGTGCGACGGTCCGCCTCGGGCGATAGAGAAAGGTTTTTTTCGGCGAGCTTGGCTTGAATAAACGCATCGAGAGGATTGCCTCCCGCGATGGGAGGTGTCGGACGAACGAGAGGTTGCAAGGACCAATGCGAACTCCTCTGCGAACCCTCTCCCGAAAATGCATCTGGCCAATTGGCTCCTTGCTCAATCCAAATACGAAGCGTCTCAAGTTCCTTCCGAGGCAAAGCGGATTTCCCACTCTCTTTGGGCGGCATCAACAAGCCTTCCTCCTGGCCGCTTACGAATCGATAGAGCAAACTTGCAGAAGCATCGTTGGGGACAATTGCCGGCGCGCCCCGATCGCCGCCGCTGATCGCTTTTTTTCGCTGTTCCAGCCGATAGCCACTCTCCTGTTTGTCCGGTCCATGGCATTGGTAACAATGGTTGCGAAAAATAGGCAGGACATCTTTTTCAAACGAAACTTGAGCAAATCCCGTCCCCGAAATGGCTATCCATAAAATAGACATCCACGAAATAACAGGAACCGGCGCATTTGCGAGGCGGGAATGACGCATTGCAGGCATCCAGGTGTTTCGAACAAGGCGGGGGGCTGGGGCGGAGTGGAGGGGTGCATCAAAGCGAATGGATCCAACGGAGACGATCTAAGCCACAGGCGATCGCCTCACTCGCTATTTTAGCCAAAAGCGATCGTCGCGGTTGGATATAAATGAAACCCTATTCTGACACAAGGAACGGTGGGTCGTTGTCACCCGCCGGTGGCTTGCCTTTGATAGATGGCTTGGATCATGGATTCTGTATCCTTGAACTTTTTCGAACCAACGAGGGCTTGTTCGATCAACCGGCGGGCGTCTGCCTCGTTGTGACCTAGGACCAGCAACGCTTGAAACGTCTCTTCGACGACCCCTGGTTTCTGCACTTCCGCACCCGGCATTTCTCGGCGAACCAAGAGTGCGAAGCGCGGCATTTTGCGACGGAGGGTCGCGATGATTTTTTCGGCGGTTGCCGGTCCAACTCCAGGCAGGGTCGAAAGGGCCTTGGCATCTTGCTGTTCGATCATGACCGCTGTGTCTTGTACTGGACGGACCATTGCACGCAGCGCTTTTTTAACTCCCACGCCATCCACGGAACAAAACAGTTCGAAAAAGTCTCGTTCGATCGTCGTTAAAAAACCGACGAGCTTCGGCATTAGCCTCCCGCCTTGAGCTGCATTGCCATCAATGTAATGGATCGTGTGCAATGAAATGCTTTTGCCGATTTCTGCTTGCAGGTGCCGGCGAGTGTACTCGGGAATGGCAACTTCATATTCAAACGGTGGAATGCTCAGGGTGGCGGAATCGTCATCAAGAGTTAAGAGTTGGCCAGTAACTTTCGTAATCAAAGTGGCTTCCTAGATTGGTTGAGTAGCTCAGCGATGGGTCCGGTTGCAAAATGATGGCACAGCGCTATTGCCAGTGCATCCGCAACGTCGGGAGGATCGGGGACTTCCTTTAGCATCAATTGCTGTTGGATAGCAAGCTGCATCTGTGGTTTCGGTGCTCGGCCGTTGCCTGTCAGCATGCTCTTGACTTTGGTGGACGCGTAGGAGTGCACCACTTTACCGGCATTGGCAGCGGCTAAAAACAGCACTCCGCGCGCATGGCCCATCAGAATGGCTGTGCGTGGGCGATCAAAGTGGGAGTAGAGTTGTTCGACGGCGACCTCGTCGATGGCAACGCTCTCAAACAATTCCAAGACGCCCGTGTAGAGCTCTTTGAGTCGCGTCTCCAGCGGCTGGTCTCGACGGACACGGATGACGCCCGCTTCGACGATTTGAACCTTTGGGCCGCAGCGAATGATTCCGTAGCCTGTGATCGCTAAGCCCGGGTCTAGTCCGAGGATAACTCGTCCTTTATTGGACGTTGGGTGGGGAGCCGGCATCTTGCCCTGTCCTTTTGGGAGAGAGTAAGCAAGCGGCGAACTCGGCGTTGCGAACCAAGAGATAAGGTCCCGCGACAGCCGGGACATTCCAAGTGATCCCATCGAGAATAGGCATTTCGGCAACTTCTTTGCCCCGAGAGGACTCCGACGCCGGTATCAACGCAACGCGTCCGTCTTCTGCAATGACCAGCAAGTGCCCGTTGACGATGATCGCTTGACCGTGTCCATATCGTTTGCCTCGCCATACTCGCGTCCCGTCCTTCGGATCGATGCATTCCAATACGCCATCGCTCAAACCGTAGAGCATTCCCTCATAAAAGAGCGCGCTGGTGAATTTTGTCTTCATTATTTTGTTGCTGGCCCAGACGGTCTCTACCTTCCAATTGGCTGGGTCCCATTGGCGACCCGCATCGCCGCCGCTGCATTGCACGTCGATCAGTTTCGATCCGAGTGCATACCCTTTGCCCAGAAGCAAGCGATGGTCGTCGACTGCAACTGGTTGTGAGGAGCATGCTTCCCCGTTGGATCGGCTTGGCCACGGAGTTGACCAAAGCACGTTGCCATTGTGCGGGTCGTGCCCGGTCGCCGCACCTTCATTGACCGAAACGATTTGGCGAACCCCTCTCAACGTTAGCAGCGCGGGTGAGGAGTACGATATCTGTTGATCGCCACCCGTCCAAAGTACCTTACCGGTATTCTTGTCCAAGCTGATGAGTGTTTTCAACGACGGGTCGCCGGTTTTTCCACCGAAAGGAATCACTACTTGATCCTCAAATACGAGCGGAGACCCGCTGCGTCCCCACGAGATCGCGCTTTCGGACTGCTCCTGCGAAACACCCGCTAGCTTCAGCAAATCTTGTTGCCACACCGGCTCCCCCGTCCGCAACACGACGCACGAAATTATCCCCAACGCCGATTGCGAATAAACATTTTCTCCAAAGATAGTGGGGGTGGATCGCGGTCCCAATCCTCCCATCGGATGGTAGTGCTTGCCCGGTGTCTTGAATCGCCAGACCACTTGCCCGGTCGTAAGCGAAAAAGCCGTCAGGCACTCCTGTGCATCTATTTGTTCAAACGTGACCGCCAGTCCATCTCGGATCGCAAAGCTGGACCACCCCGCACCGATCGGTATCTTCCACAGCACGGACGGAAGCTGTTCACTCCAAGCGACGGAGAAGCGATCGTCCTGGACGATTCCATTGCGATCTGGGCCCAAAAACTGGGATGAGGCGATCGGAATCGCATCCGCGGTGGGAACCACACCTAGGGGGGGACTTTCTTGGTCGACCGCAACAGCCGGTGTGCTCGCTTGGGCGGGCGCGACATTCGACCATTGCCGAGGCCGAAACACAGGAACGGTTTCACCGGTCATGCCAACAAACTCGAACAAGGAAAAGCCGATCCCTGCGACAACGAGCGGCGTTGCCAGAAACAACAGCTTTTGGAGCAGTGTTTTCGCAAACACCTGCCAAATACCGATAGCGACAAACACGCAACCTAGAATCGCTATGCCGGCACCGGCAAGATTGGCGAACTGGTGGTCGGTCTCAAAGAGGAACCACCTGGCGACAGGCACGAGCGCAAAGAGGACCGCTGCACACCAAAAGGGTATGAGCGATCGCACTCGCCGGTTTTCCTCGCGACGTTTGTTCCGGTGCCGTTTATTCGCAAGCCGTTGGTCTTCAGCCGGGACTTGATCGACTGCGTTGTTAGCGTTGTTAGCGTCGCTGGACATCGCTTATCGAGACGCTTGCTTGCTCACCTTCAGTGCCTCGACATAGTCCCGTGCGATGTTGAGGACTTCTTTGTTGTAGAAGCTTGGGTTGTAGACCTTGTTTCGCTCGGCCTTGGCTTCGAGTTGTTCGTCTTCTTCCTTTTCGGAATTCAGTTCTTTGCGTCTGGCAACGAAATCGGATTCCTTTAGCGATATCGTTTTGTCATCTTTCTGCTTCACGTATGCGTCGATCTTGCTCATCAGTTTTCCAAATTCGGAATTGTTGGCAATCCTTTGATCGGCAGCTTGCTGGAGCATGACTTTCATTGCGCTATCCACCATTCGGTAATTCTTGTGGAGTCTTGGTGGCACTTTGTCTGCGGAGAGGGCGTAGTCCAGATCGCTCTCCGAGATGTCTAACTTGGCGGTGATCGACGGCAGGACAACGTCGGAAGTGACACCCTCGAGTTGAGTGGAACGTCCATCGGGCAGATAGAACTGTTGGATGGTTAGCTTGAGCGCGCCGTAGGACTTTTTCGAGGTGGGGCCAAACATGTACGGAGCGAGGTCCATCAACGTTTGCACGGTCCCTTTTCCGTGGGTCTTAGGATCTCCCACGATGATCCCACGTTTGTAATCTTGGATAGCACCGGCAAAAATCTCGCTTGCACTGGCGCTCATCTGGCTGACTTTTACGACCAGTGGCCCATCCCACGCGACCCCTTGGTCTTCGTCGTCGAGAGTTTCGATCTTGCCATCGAAGTTCTTGACTTGCACGACCGTTCCTTGGTCGATGAACAGGCCGGTCGCGGAGACCGATTCGGGGAGCGATCCTCCGCCGTTTTTGCTGAGGTCCAGGACGACCGCGTCGACCTTGGATTCGCGGAACTTCTTGAGGATGACTTTCAGGTCGGCAGTGGTGCTTTTGAAATTGGCTTTGCCAGATCGAGCTCCGTCCATATCCAAATAGAAGCTGGGAAGGTTGATATAGCCGAATCGATAGGGAGAACCGTCTGGTTTGGTACCGTCCTCAATGATTTCGGAACGCGCCGCAGAGTCTTCTAGTTTGATCAAGGCTCGTGTGATCTCGTAGATTTGAATGTCGCCACCTGCTTTTGTTTTGACATGCAGTTTGACTTTCGTGCCGACTTCGCCGCGGATCATCTTGACGACGTCTTTGAGCTTCATGTCTTGGGTTTCGACTGGAGACGATCCGTCATCTTGGGCGACGGCAACGATTTGGTCCCCCATCTTGATTCGACCATCTAAATCGGCTGCGCCGCCTGGGACGAGCGTTTCAACGACGGTGGCTCCATCATCGGGTCGCAGCGTTGCACCAATTCCTTTGAGTTCCAACTTGAGGTGGACTCCAAAGTCCTCTTGTTCCTGTGGGGCCATGTAGGTCGTATGAGGATCCAAGGCATTGGTCAACGAAGTCAAATAGAGCTCGAGCAACTCATCGACATCGGTCTTAGACTTGGCGTTGTAGACCGTACGATACCGTTTGTGCAACGTCTCTTTGGCTTCTTCGTCGGTCTTGCCATCGTATCGCATCGACAGGATATTCAACTTGATGGTCTTGCGCCAACGGTCGGCTCGTTCGTTGGCATCCTTGGGGAAGCCTATCTCTTTGGCATCCGACGGGATCGATTCGGAGACAGTGAAGTCGTGTTGTGTGTCGATCATCTGATGGATGACCGGCATGACTTCGTCCAAGCGTTGCAAATATCGTTTGTAAGCGACGTAGGCGAATGAGATGTTGCTCTTGTTGAGAAGGTCGTCCAATTTCATTTCATAGGTCTTGAACTCTTCGACGTCCGAAGCGAGGAAGTAGGACTTCATCGGATCGATGTTCTTCAAGAAAATTTCGAACCCATGCATGGATAGGTTGTCATCGAATTTTGGTTTACGAATGTGCGCCTGCGAGATCAAATCTTTGACCGTTCGGACAACCATTTTAGTTATCGGCGGCGGTTCGTTGACATCCTTTACCAACAGGAGATCGTCCGCCACGAGCTGGGTCGAGAAGCCTTGCGATACCGCTAACACCGACGTACACAACAGTCCAAAAAACGCTTGTCGAGTGGTCCTTTTTCGAATGCTCTGAGTTCGCGTGCGCATGGTAAACTTCTTGCTAAGTTGAATTCGAATCAAAAATGGAAATCGGCGGACCTCGGATAGGACGCAATCTCGCCCGTTCCAAAGCCCGTTTATTCTGCCCGATCGCCTTACTTTATCACAAGCCAATCCTAGGAAATGTGCGTTCGCAAGGCAACACGGAAGTAAAACAGCCCAAATTTGTCGCTCACCGGCGGGTACCCCCTGTGGCAATCAAGCTTTGAATCTGGGAAATTCTAGTGGGTTGGAAAGGTATCAGCGCTTTTCTCCACCATTCTGAGCCATTTCCATCCTTTTTTGTCGTATTTCCCCCTCCTATTCCATGAATGTCGAGCGCAAAGAAAAGCTCAAGTCCATCCTGTACGCCATTCGCGATCTCGACGATTTTTCGGCGGAAGGAGCCAAGGAGGTGTGCCGCGACGCGAGCGCCTCGTATGTCACCAAAATACTGAACCAATTGACGCGAGACGGATTGCTCATGCGGGTCGAAAAAGACAAACGAGGTTTTTTCCGCTGGGTGCGCAATTCCCAATGCTCGCCCGATCTGTGGATCGACACCCAAGTCTACGGGGAGCAAATTAAGCAATCGCCGGAACAAGACCGCCCCCGCGAACAACTGCTCCGCGACGGGCCAGCAAAGCTCACCGATGCACAACTGCTCGCAATCCTGATCCGGGTCGGCATCGTTGGCGAATCCGCCGTTCAAGCAGGCCGCAAGCTTTCCAATCGATTCCCTGAGGACCGCGTCGCCCTTTTGGTCGAAGCCAGTTTGACCGAATTGCGAAACATTAGCAAAGCCATCCGCAAGGATAGCTACGCACAAGTGATGGCAGGAATTGAACTCGGTCGACGGATCGCCTTGCTCAAGGACCAGCAGGATACACCTCCTGAAAGGATACGGGGATCGGATGATGCCATCCGATACTGCATGCGAGCCTTCAGCCGATTGGCTATCGATGGAAAGCAAGAGGAGTTTCACATCGTCACGCTGGACACCCAACACGGACCCATCAACTCGCATCTCATCACCGTGGGGACCTTGGACGCCAGCCTGGTTCACCCTCGCGAAGTGTTTCGAGCCGCGATTCGCGATTCGGCCTCGGCCATACTGTTGGTGCATAACCATCCGTCCGGCGATCCAACCCCCAGCCGTGAAGACAAAGCCGTAACCGATCGGCTCGCTCAAGTGGGGGATTTGGTAGGGATTCGTGTGCTGGACCATAT
>JANODW010000702.1:0-12636 GCA_031412875.1 Pirellula sp.
GTTGCCCGAAAGACGATCCAGAATGAAGGTTTCAAGGGACTGTTCAAAGGTATCACCCCCAATCTCCTGAAGGTTGTTCCAGCTGTTAGCATTACATATGTGGTGTATGAGAACGCCAAGAGAGTCCTAAAACTTCATTAAAACTCGAACATACTTTCCATCGGTCAGTTGTTTGAGGAACGCAGAGGCTTCTCGCAATGTCTCAGGTTGCCGTTCGGTTTCGTACACTTCGCATACCTTTTCAAGCATGCTGGTTGTCGCACCGAGTGTGCGCCAATGCTCAGCGCAGGCGGCCAATTGCTTTTCGAGGCAAGCCAACTCCAACTTTACTTCCGCAAGCCTTCGGTCGGCAGCCAAGGTCTTCATTTCTTGAGCGGTCTCACCTTGTCGCTGGAGTAATTGCGATACCCTTTCTTCAGCTTGCTGGGTTCTTTGCCCCAAGGTCTCCCATCGCTTTTCTAATTCACCTGCAGGTGCGTTTTCCAGAAGTCTAGAAATGGACTCGTAGGGGACATGGCCTCCGATGATCGCCGCTATTCGGGAATCGAGGTCTACAATTTCCTGCTTGAGTTTCAAGAACTGATGTTTGAGTGAAAGTTGTTCTTCGAGTTGCTGTTGGTTCTCGACGCCCAAATCGGCAAGGTGGGTTTGTCTGCCACGGACCCAGCGGTCCATCAGCCTCTGCAACGATTTTTGCTTCTTCGAAAGCTCTTCGTCCTCGCTTCGCAGTTGACGGCGAAGCGTGATGTATTGCTGATGCTGAGCCAACGTATTGGACAGCTCCTGCAACTTGAGCAATGGCCCGTCCGTAACGCCATCCTTGGGAATCGTACTGGCGACTGCGGCTCGCATCGCCACCTGTTCATCCCGATTGCGTTGCTCGCGCTTTTCGGCGCGATCGCGGGCGTCGCGTCGTTCTTTTTCTTGGTTCTTGCTCCCGTTCCCAGAAACGCTTTCGCGCGACTGTTCAACGCGTTCCAAAAGCGAACGGGCTGGGGAGTCTTTGTACTCGTGGCTGGCATCGTCGGATGCGACCTTGAGTTGCAACGACAGCGCTTCGATGCGTTGCAGCCCCGTCGAGAGTTCGAGCTTGCGCTGGCTGAGCTCATCCTCGTGCGCTTTTAGCTTGCGCCGTGTTTGCAGGAGGGACTCGTAGCCTTCCGCGAGCAAACGAATGTTCTTGGGCGAAAGCGATTCGGCCAGGCCCAGTTGCGTGAGTGTTTTTCGCCATTGATTCTTGGCAGATTTGAGACCATTGGCAGCCTCCATCCCCTGCTGTCGCACCGCTTTGTAGCGCTGCTTGGCCGCTTGGAAATTATGGAAGACGGGCAGGAAGCTTTCGCATTGCTTCAATTCGTGTTCTGCTTCGCGTATCCGCTGCTCCAACGAACTATTGTTCTCGGGCAATTGCTTGAGCAATTCCTCGCGCTCTTCTTCCGTCCGTCGCACTTGAATACTGATCGCTTCAAGTTCTGCATCGCAGTCCATCAGTTCATTGCTAGAGCCATCCTCTAGCTGTTTCCAGTAATAGTACGTGCCCACCAAAACAGCGATCCCTAATAGAAACAGCAGGATGCCGGAGTTCTGACTGTTGGTGTCTTCTTTTAGGCGATCGCTTGCGAACTGGACTGCGGAGTTGACGTTTCGGTTTTGAGTGGCCCATTGCCAACGCAGAGTTTTGCCAAGGCCCAGGATCAAGATGATTGCGCCGAAGATAAACGGAACGGCCAATCGGAAGACATGATCGACCGGCAAGCCCTCTTCGCTTTCCATACTAACCGCGCGCTCTTCGATTTCACGCTTGTGCAGTAGATTCTTTTCGAGACGCTCCTCCAGCGTTTGACTTTTCCGCAACGACTGGAGCAAGTTGGTGGAATTTTTGATCGCCTTTTGCAGATCCTTTTCATTCCGAATCGACAAGAATTCATTGATCTCGCCAGCCAACCGGTCGGCTTCTTTGCGGTCATTGCGTCCTCGCTCTTTGGCCTGTTTTAGCCGCACCATATGCGTGCGAACATCGCGTGCGGGACCGGCGAGTTGCGTGAGCGCTTGGCGAGAAAGGTCAGGCATGTTGGCCAACCGTTTGTCGTTGAGCAATGATTCCTGATCTTGCTCGCTCAGCCCCAACCGCTTGGCATCGTCGACCAACTGCTCTTGAGTCTGCAGGTAATCGGACTCAAGACGCTGGATCTGCTTTTGCAAAGAAATGATCCACGGACCTTGCTCCCCCGCCGCTTCAATTTTTCCGGCCAACGAAAGGATCCCTTTGCTGACCGGCATTTAGCCTGCGCGCTGCCGAATGTGTTTTAGCTCCTCTTTGAACGACAGGATCTGGCGGCGTTTGTCCTCGATCTGATCTTGAATTTCCTTCAGTTTGTCGATCGCGTTCTCAGGCAAATCGACGCGGGCATTGAGCGCTTTGAGGCGATTGCGGAGATTGTCTCTTTGAACCCATGGCTCGCGAACCTGCATGGCCGTTTCCACAGCTCTTGCCTCCAAGCCCCATTGCTCGGTGCGCTGGCGCAGCTCTTCGATCTCGGTATGCTGGTTCTTGCGATGAGCCGCCAATTCTCCCCAACGTCGGCCTCGCGCCGTGAACTGTTCAAGCTCGTCGCGAAGCTTCTCTCGTTTGGCCAACAGGGTCGCCATTTGGCCCGTATCGGCGGCCGTGGAAACAATTTGACCACGCGCGGTTTTGAGCTGTCGCATGACGTCGACCAGCGAAACCCGATCCAGCCCGCTCGAAAGTTTGTAAAGTTCGTCGGCTGCGGCTGTGTCATCCAGCGTGCTCAGTTCCTGCAACTCGCGCAAACCGATCGCAAAGACGTTGGTAAAGATCGACTCATCCACGCTTCCCAAAAGCGAGGTCAAGCGATGCTGCCCCTGCGTGATGCCGTCGCTGCTGGTCACCGTCAATTGGCCGATGATGCTGGGATCATTCAGCGTCGCGCGCCTGGCGATCTCATAGCCTCCACCTGGTCCACTGACTCGCATCGCCCCGCCTGGCTTCCCAGGAAACACCGGAGGCAAATACCGCTGTCGACGCTCCGCTGTGAAACCGTAGAGCATCGTCCGGAGAAACTGCATCAACGTTGTCTTGCCAGCTTCATTCGGACCATAAAACACCGTCATTCCATCAGGCAAGGAATCTACGGAAAGACCCGACCATACTCCAAAGCCATCTATCTGAATGTCGCGTACCTTCATGCTTTGGTACCTCCAAATTTCCTTGTGGATGCCAGTAGATCCATCTTGTGCCCCCGAAGCAGATCTACCCCCAATAATGTAGCACGGTCGAGCATTCCCGTGACGTTGTTGACGTCTTCGCTGATCAACAGCGATTGCCAAACCGGATTGCCCGGTGTTTCGCTTTCGACGATCGATTTCAAGTGGATGTTTTTCCCAAGACTCTTGCGACTATCTGCACAGGTCCTTAAGAAGTCACCCAAGATGGTTTCTTCCTCTTGCCACTTCTTTGGAAATTCCTTCGGTGAAATCACTTCGATGTCCGTCGACCAAACCGCACATGAACCGTGTCCATACTCGCGTCGCAACCAAGACAGAATCTCCTCAAGCGCGGCGGGACCGACCTGCGATGCATTCTCCAAATCCATCTCCACCCGCCAGTTGACAATCAAATTGCGAGTTCCATTTTCCGATTGCAACCTGGAAATGCGTTTGGTCATCAATTGACGAATGTCGCGACCCAAGGCTAAATCTTCAGTATCTAAAGTTTGCGTGACATAGCGGAACACATCGACGTCCTGTGCCGTTATCTGAGCATCATGGTTGCCATCGACTTCGACGGTCCAGTAACCATGCGCGCCATCCTCGGTAAAGGATCGTCCTTGAGGGCTTCCGCAAATACGCATATGGGGAGCTTCGCCATGAAGCGTTTGACGTTGATGGTTGCCCCCCAAAGCCCAGTAATCGATCCTCTGACTCAGCAGCGAATCGCGATCCGCAATCCCGTGCGCCAAAGCGATCACATAAGTATCGTCCGCTTCCATTTGAAACTCAGCCGCTCGAATCGACTCTCGCCCGTCACTGGACCGGCCCAAAATAGTCGCTAAAGCAAATCCGTTGCGGCGATACACCACCGGCTCTAACTGCCGCTTGGAAAACAAATGCACATTGCTCGGCAACGCGACCGCTTCGGGCCATCGATCAGGATCGTCGACCTGCCCACCGGCCCAATACACTTGAATGTTCCGCTTCTGCAATTGCTCGAACTGTTCCAGCAGAAACGCCGGTCCCGCCGCTCCACAGGAAACCGGATTGAGAAGGTCTCCGGCCAAAAGGACGAAATCTACATTCTCAACAATCGCAGTTTCGAATATCGCCTCGGCAGCCTTCCAAGGTGCATCAACGAGCAACTGCTTCAGATGCTCCGGCAAATCGATCAGATCTTGCAATGGACGTTCAAGGTGAAAATCCCCTGCGTGAATAAAGCGAATGGATTCTTTACCCATGACCACCCTCCTTGTGCATTCGATTCGAACAGTCTGCGTCGTTGCAGAAGTTTTGTCGCAATAGGTGCACGAGCGACTACGCTAGCGAACGCATGTTGAGTCGCGACAAGTGGGGAGTTTAGTGGAAATGGATAGTCTCTGCCAATGTCGATTCGCTCTCACAAAAGTGAATTGCCAAAAAAACAATGATCCTCTGCCGAGAACCAGGATTCGCTAGCATTCACTCCCCCTGTCGTAGCGGATGTCGACAGCCTTCCGGCATAATGGCGAGCGGCAAGATCATTACGACCGTAGGATGGGACCATTGTCCCGTCCGTTTGTCCGTTCGGGACCAGTTTGTTCGTTCGAGAGGAGTTTGTTCGTTCGGGACGATGGTCCCAAACTACGGTTGGTATGTTTTAGCCTGCCGCTCGCCTTAAGGCTGAGATTGCGGGGTTTTTTTGCAGGTGCCGACCGGAGGGGTTGCGCCGTTCCGCTAAAAAACCCTTTGGGCCGGATAGAAGGGGGGGTGTTGCTTTTGACAACATTCGCTACATTTTACGCAGATTACCTAGTTTTACTCTCCTTGGAGGCTGATTTCATGCGTTTTGTTATGTTGGTTTTGACTATCGCCGTTGGCAGTTTTGTTTCCTCGTCGGCTCAAGCCGGACTTTTCGGCCACTGCGCTTCGAAGCGATCTGGTTCGGATTGCAATTCGTCCTGCTCAGCCGCACCTGCTTGCTCAGCAGCACCTGCTTGCGCTCCAGTAAGTAGCTGCAATGCTTGCTCGGCTCCTGTTGCTCAGTGTGGATGTGCAGCACCAGTTGCAACGTGTGCACCAGTCGTTACCTGTGCACCAACCATTACCTACGTAGCCCCAGCTCCGGTTGTTGTCTGCGCACCAGTTCGCGTTTGCGCACCAGTTCGTGTTTGCGCACCAGTTCGCGTCTGTGCTCCCGTCGCCGTTCGCGCTTGTGCACCTGCTCCCGTACGAACCTGCCGACCAGCCCGAACTCACTCTTGCCGTTCGGCTGCTCCACGATGCTGTGCACCAGCACCTGCTCGCAAGCATTGCTGCCTTGGAAAACGTCTCAAAGGCGGATGCCGATAATTTGAACCGGTCGTTGCTCGCGAAAACCATAACATTTGGCTTTCAACGGTTGCCCCAAACTAGGTGGCATACACATGCGGTATGCCACAGACCGCTCTTCCGACATACTAAGATCGGGCGAGTTCTATAAAAAACGCGAGTTTGCGTTGCCTCGCTTTCTCTAGGCTACTTCACGTTGCCATCGATTTCGGCGATCAGTTCATCGATTCCGATACCGTATCGTTCCAAGACCGAAGCCAAAATGCCCCCGACGTGTTCGCATCGACCGCGTCGAGCCGAACTGCTGACGGAATAGCTTTGGGCCATTGGTGGTGCGCTTTTGACCGATCGTTGCCTGGGTGCTCTTTCGACCGTTTCAACGGCCTGACCCTTTGTCAAAACGGGAGCCGTTTCTATTTCGTCCCAATTGAACGCTTGCTGAACAAATTGGGGAGTTGTGGGTGATGTTGCGGTTGCCATGATCCATTTCTCGCGAGTTCGTTGGTTGCAGCGGGGCGGCTTTGGCTTTCGCCAAATTCAGTTCTGTGCTTCCATGATCGCGGGAGGGCGGACACCTCTGGTCAAAGCGGCGCAATCCCCAAAATATTCTTTGAAAAGTCTTTTGGTCTTCCTTCCCCGTGCGAGATGCCTACTGAAATTCGATACGATATTGGCTCCCGTAGTTGGTTTTCTCCGTTGGCAAGGAACTTTGGTCTATGGCTCTCCAGTGGATCTCTGGCGTAATTGCGCGCAAACATGTTTGGTCTGAAGGCCTCTTTACGCTTTCGATCCATTGCCCAGGGGTAGGGCCATTCGAGTCTGGTCAGTTTTTGCAAGTGGGTTTGGAATTGCCGGAGAAGCATTTGCATCGCCCCTATTCGGTTGCTTCACCGTTTTCCGATACGCTGGAATTCTTTATCGTGCGAGTGGATGGCGGGGAGCTCACTCCTCGACTTTGGGCTCTCAAAGAAGGAGACCCCATCGACGTATCCTCCAAGGCGACAGGCGGTTTTACACTATCGCATACCCCCGAGGCCGAGACGATATGGCTGCTTGCAACCGGAACTGGGTTGGCTCCCTACATTGCCATGATGCGTGAAGAGACCATTTGGAATCGCCATAAAAATGTGGTCTTAGTGCACGGTGTTCGGTTCGCTGCCGATCTTGCTTATCAGGATGAGCTGGACCAAATCAAAACAAAATTCGGAAACCGATTTCATTTCATTCCGGTCATATCGCGGGCCGAAGCCCCCGGCGCGATCTCGGGTCGAATCACGACAGCGATCGAAAACGGGACCTTAGAATGCAAAGCCGAGAATGAACTTAGCGCAACCAACAGCGTTGTGATGATGTGCGGAAACCCCCAAATGCTCGACGACGTCGAATCCCTTCTCAAGGCCCGCGGAATGTTCAAGCACAAAAAGACCGCGCCTGGCCATGTCGTTGTGGAACGCTATTGGTGATAAAGCAATTTGAATGCGGTTCAAGCAATCGGTTATAATGACGCTGTTCCATCCGCCACCCGCCATTCGATAAACCTAAGGTATATCATGTCCGTGCTTCAACCTGTTCGCAAAATTTCTTTGCTGTTTGCCATCGCTTTATTCGTCGGTCCTCAGTGCTTGGCCCAAGCACCCAAGAAAGGGCTTCCCAGTCCGCCTGCGGAAGCGACCGCGGACGTTTTGAAGGAAGAACTGCCGCAAGAAAAAACGATCGAAAAATCTGGTGAAAAATCCAAAGAGCAGTCCAAATGGAAACCATTGATGGAAAAGGATTCGCTCAAGGGTTGGGAGATCTCCAACTTTGGCGGCGAAGGAGAAGTCGAAATGAAGGAAGGGGTGCTGCGTCTCGAACGCGGTGAACCCATGACCGGCGTCACAACGATCCGCAAAGATTTCCCGAAGGAGAACTACGAGATGCGGTGGAAGGCATCGCGAATCGATGGGTCGGATTTTTTTGCGGGGGTCACGTTTCCGGTCGGAGATGAATTCTGCTCGTTCATTTGCGGTGGCTGGGGTGGTGGCTTAGTGGGACTCAGTTCGATCAATGGCAACGACGCGGCCGAAAACGAAACGACAGGTTTTCAGCAGTTTAAAAACAAGCAATGGTATGCGTTTCGCCTGCGTGTCGACAAGAAGCGCATCACGGTTTGGATCGATGACAAAGAAATCCTCCAGGTCGAACGGGAAAACAAAAAGTTTTCGCTGCGTGGCGAAGTGTTCAAGTCGAAGCCGCTTGGGTATTGCGTGTTCCAGTCGATCGTCGATGTCAAGGAGTGGGAGTATCAGGTTGTCGAGTGAGTCCGAACGCTCAGCGATCGCAAGACTTCACTTGCTTTGCCCGAATCGATAGCGCGTTCGGCCCGGGCCACTCCATCGATGAGCGAATGCGTTATGCCACTGACCCACAGCGCTGCCGACGTGTTGGCCAAAACAATGTCGCGTCTGGGACCTCGTTCTCCGTTTAGGATGGCGGCGATGGCTGCAGCGCTCTCTTGCGGTCCCTCTACCACCAGATCGTCGACTTGGATGGGAGCTAGGCCAAAGGACTGTGGACTCCAAGTCGTTTGGGTAAGCATCCCGCGTTGGATATGCAGCACATGGGTATCGGCGGACAGAGAAACCTCATCCATGCCGTCTTCCCCGCGAACGACGATGGCCGCTTCGATGGGCAATTGCATTAGCGCGGAAGCCATTTTGGTTTGGAGACTTTCTTTGCCGACGCCGATGATTTGAAATTGAGCCCCGGCCGGGTTGCATAACGGTCCGAGGTAGTTGAACAACGTCGGAACAGACAGGGATCGGCGAATCGTGGCCACGTGTTTCATGGCGGGATGCAACAGGGGAGCAAAACAAAAGCAGATGCCCAGTTCGTCCAGGCAGGCTTCGACCACATCGCGGCTTGCATCGATTTTGACCTGGAGCTCTTGCAAAACGTCTGCGGAACCGGTCGCGCTGGTAATTTTTCGATTCCCGTGTTTGGCGACGGTTGCACCGGCGGCAGCGGCGACGATCGCTGTCGCGGTTGAAATGTTGAAAGTCTTGGCCCCATCGCCGCCTGTGCCACACGTGTCCAAGAGGCCAGTTCTGCCGGTTCGGATGGGGGTCATCATCATTCGCATGGCCCGAACGGCGCCCACCAGCTCGGATACCGATTCCCCTTTTTCCCGCAAAGCCAACAGCAGCTTGCCTATTTCCTCGTCGGGAACCATGCCTGCAAGCATCCATGTGATGGCTTGCTGCATCTGATCGGTCGAAAGATCTCGGTTGGTTTGGGCTAGACTTAGGAATTCTTCGAGCATGTTGGCAAAGGAAGCCGGGTCGGCGGCTAGCTAATGAAGAGTAAGTGACTTAAAACTTAGAGAAGGTTATTACTACGAGTTGACTCATTTGAGAGATGTTTGTCCAGCATGTCACGTAAAGTCATCATTGATTGCGATCCGGGAATTGACGATGCGGTTGCGTTAATCATGGCGCTTTTTGATCCCAGGCTGGAAGTGGTTGCCGTCACGGCTTGCTCGGGAACCGTGGAGTCCGAACGGAGCATTCAAAATATTCTCGGTCTTTTGGAGAAACTGGATCCTCCTCGTTTCCCTCGCGTAGGATCGGGAACAGACCCCGAGGATGCACCTGTATCGGACAATCGCCAGCTCCACGGCGAAGATGGACTTGGGAATTTAGGGCTCACGCCGGTCAATCGCCAGCACATTATGGCCAGTGAAAAGTTGATTGCCGATCGATTGCGCGCAGAACCTGGGGACATTACGATTTTGTGTCTAGGGCCTCTCACCGGGATCGCCAGGGCTTTTCAGCGCGACCCTAGCATTATCGAAGCGGTCGACAAAATCATCATGCTCGGCGGATCCACGCAATGCATGGGGGATGTGACTGCGGCGGCTGAATTCAATATGCATTTTGATCCATCGAGCGCTTCGGCTGTTTTTCGTTCGCCCACGACCAAGGCATTGATCCCTCTGGAGGTGACGAACCAAGTTGCATTCGATGTCAATTTATTGGGCATGTTGCCTGCCAAGCACACCCGGGCTGGCGGGCTATTGCACGCGATGCTCCCTCACTTTTTCCGTTCCTATCGTCAGCATCGTGCCCAGGAAGCCATCGCGTTGCAAGCGGCTTTGGGGATCGTTTATTTGATTGAACCGATACTCTTCAAGTCCGAGCAATTTTCTGTGGATATCGAGGAGCTCGGCGAGCTGACGCGCGGCGCCACGATCGTGGACCGACGTCCATTCATCTCCAGTCGACGCGATTTGGAAATCGTGACTTCGGTCGATGCCGATGCGGTCCGCGAGTGCGTTTACAACGGTCTCAAGTTTGCCGGGCAATGCACAGGAGGACTGTAGGCCCGTGACCCGATCTCGCATTGGTCCACTCGCTCTAGAATCGCCATTAGGCGAACGCGGTTCGAATGTTTTCAGGGCGGTGCACATGCAGCAACGCGCCCAAGTGGTCGTACGTGTTTTCGCGGTCCCATTGGGCTTAACGCCGGAGTCGAAACAAGAGTTTGCAGACCAACTAGAGAGCCTCAAGGCGTTGCGTCACCCCGGAATCGTTCGATGCTATGGCGGCGGTTTCGACGCCAAAGATGCTTATCTGGTTTACGAACTCGCGCAAGGCGAATCGCTTGAAAAACTCTTGTTGCGACGGGAGCGTTTGCCATGGGAGTCCATTCTCGAGTATGGGCTGCAGCTTTGTGAAGCGTTGCAATACTCGCATGAGGCAGGTTGGATCCATGGACGCATTCGACCGGACAAAATTTTGGTTTCCGAAGACGGCAACAAAGTGAAGTTGAGCGACTTTCGACGTGGACCAGGTGCTCCGGCCCCTTTGAGTCTCAGCCAACTATCTTATTCGGCGCCCGAAACGCTCATCAACCAACCCACCTTCAATGCGGCTTCCGATCTTTATAGTGTGGGAGCGGTTCTCTATCACAGCTTGACTGGACAGCCCCCATTCATCGCGACGGACTTCGCTGCGTTGAAGCAACAAATAGGTTCCGCATCGGTCCCTCCCGTTGCCTCGATCGTTTTCGACTGTCCTGTTTGGCTGAGCTCCATCGTTGAGCAGCTCCTGAACAAGGACCCTTTGAAACGCCCTTATACGGCCGCTGCGACCGCGATGGCCCTGCGAGAGGCACAGCGCCGCGCGACCGATGGAATGGGGGTCGCAGAACATGCTCTGTCTGGCTTCAGCGCGTTGCAACTCAACACCAGCAAAGCAGAGGCAGAGCACGCGCTGGGCCTTAGGAAAAAAAAGAAGAAGCGCCGGCTTCAAGACGACGACGACTCCTACGACAAACCGAGCCTCCTCGAGAGACCCCTGGTACTGTTGGGACTGTTGGCAGCCGCGATCTGTTTGATCGCCTTTATGGTTTGGCCCCTCAATGAAAAGGCATTGCGGGCGAGGGCGCAAAAGTTGATGGACTCCGCAGACGTCAGCTCGCATAACGATGCGCGCGATAATTATCTCTATCCATTGATCGAACGGTTCCCGGGCAGCGAAGGCGCTCAGTGGGCCGAGGAACAATTGGACCTGATCGCAATGGAAAATGCGGAAGCCAAAATACAGAGCAATCGACGCTTTGGCAGAGAACCGGCTACCGAAGGGGAACGCAAGTACGTCGAAGCGTTCTACGGATTCGAACAATTTGGGGACAGGATCACCGCTTTGCAAAAATACAAAGGGATCGTCAGCTTGCTCAAAACAGAAGAAAAAGAACGGCCTTTCGTCAACTTGGCCCGTCGCCAAATCGCCAAAATAGAATCGGAACCTGGAAATGGAACCGAAGACCTGCGACGATTCCTCGTCGAAAAACTGGATAAAGCGGACGCGATGTACAAAAATGGAGATGCGATAGGCGCCAAGCAAATTTGGGATGGGATCATCAACCTTTACAATGGAAACAAAGAATTGCTGCCCATCGTTGAGAGAGCCCAAGCACGCATCGGCAAACCAAAGAGCTAAATAGAAACCAATCCTATGATTCGATCTGCACACCTCCTTGCCTCTTCGCTCTTTACGTTTTCCCTTGTCGCCGCAGGGTGCGATCGGCCTGCAGCCCAAAAGGACGGTCAAAAAGAAAATGCCCCAGATAAAGCAGTAGCGGCCCTGACGAGCAACGCGAACGATAGCGCGCCGTCAGCCCCGTCTAGCTCGTCAGGCCCCTCTATCGCGTCAGGCCCGTCAGGCCCCTCTATCGCGTCAGGCCCCACTAGCCCGGCTGATGCCAAAGCCAGAGTCTTACTGGAAGCCTGTATCGCCAAGTACAAGCAACTCAAAAGTTATGAGGACAATGGATTTCTAACCATTCGTATCCCCTCGACCGACACAGTCGCTCCCAAGGTATTCCGTGAGCCTATGCGAATCGCATACGAAGCTCCCAATCGCTTGGGAATTCAATTCCGCGCGCTGGGTGCAATGTGGTCCGACAACGCTTCTACCTTTGAAGCCGTCGTGCGAGAGAATGACTTCCGCCCCTTCGGTGATCAACGCCTTGTTCGTCCCTTGCCAGCTTCTCTGGACTTGAAATGGCTGATCATCGACAATCTCGGCCCACTCATTGATCACGAGGTTACCGGCGCACCCATCCAGTTGCAAATGCTGTTCGATCCCAAGCCCATCGCTTACTTTCTGGTGCCCACCGCGAAAATATCCCTCCTGGATCCCAAAGAGTTTGATGCAAATGCATGCGAACGCGTTCAAGTTATTCTCGAAGGGTTGACGTGGGTTTTTTGGATCGACAAAGAGATGCTGCTCCGCAAATACGAACTGCCTTCGCAGGGTATTGGGCTGCTGGCCGAGAGGCGAATGCTTCCTCCGAATTTTCCGGTGGGAAGCGATTTCAGCAAATGCGAACTGTCCATGGAGTTGGACAGCGCCAAAGCCAACCCGAGGATAGACTGGCAGCCTTGGCGATTGGCAAGAGAAGCCAAGGAATTGCCCGTTCGAAGATTCATCTATGCGCCTCCCCGCAACACGCCTAGGCTGCTCGACAAAAAAATGGCCGCCTTTGACTTGTTCGGCCCCGATGGCAAAACTCGTATTCTCGATTCCTCTCAGCGAACCAAGCCCATCAGCG
>JANODW010000703.1:0-6968 GCA_031412875.1 Pirellula sp.
CCCCTTGCTAAATACCCTGATACTTTTTAAAAAATCTCAAAAACAAATCTGTTAACGTTTTGTTTTTCCGCCTTTTTTTTGAAAAAACTGAAAGCGACTCCGGAAGCGGATGGAAATTTGCTCGACCATTCCCTGTTCCTCTACGGCAGCGGTATGGGAGATTCCGACACACACGATCATGCCAATCTCCCGATCCTGGTTGCGGGCGGAGCCGCCGGTAAGATGCGAGGCGGACGCCACATTCAATACGATAGTCCCACGCCGCTTTCCAATCTGCATCTGACTTTGCTCAACAAAGTCGGCGTGCCTATGGATACGTTTGCGGATAGCACAGGCCGAGTCGAGGATCTATTCGATCCGGTGACCCTGTAAAATGCGAACCGGTGAAATGGGGAAATTTGCTTCGCGGTTCGCCGTCATCGGTGCTCCTCTGCATGGGTTGTACGCCCTGATGGGTGGTTCGTCTCTCTTTGTTTGTTGCCGGTGCAACGGCTCACCTGGAAAAATGGCATTTATGATACGTTCAATCGTTCCATGGATGGCGATCCTGTTGTCGACTGCCATGTGGGTCCGAAACGCAATCGCGGCGGATGGGAGTGCAAAAACGATGCTCGCCGATGCGGTCGAGCAGCGGGACTGGAAGGCCGTGAGCCAACTGATCGGCGAACGCGATCAGATCCTGGCGACGCAGCCGGATGGTATGACCGCTTTGCATTGGGCTGCCTTCCATCGCCGTACCGAATTGGTAAAGCAGTTGCTTGTTGCGGGCGCTAACGCAGACCCGATGAACCGATATGAGATTACACCGCTTTCGCTCGCCTGCGCAGCCGGCGATGCGGCTATCGTCGAACTTCTCGCCACAGCGGGTGCTGACGTCAATCGAGCCATGCTAGGCGGAGAAACTCCGTTGATGACTGCAGCACGGAATGGAAATGCCGAGACGATTCGAACCTTGTTGAAGCATGGATCAGATGCGAATGCCAAAGAGCGAAAAGGTCAAACAGCGCTAATGTGGTCCGCTGCTGAAGGGAATGCAGACGCCGTCCAGTCTCTCATCCTCGGTGGAGCCGATGTTCACGCCGAACTTAAGTCGGGTTTCAATGCGTTGATGTTCGCAGCCCGTGAAGGCAAACAGGAGGCGGTGCGTGTGCTGCTGGATTCGGGTGTGGACGTGAATAGCACCATGAGCCACGAAAAGACCCAAGGCCGCGGCCCGCGTGCTGGTACCTCCGCGTTGATGCTCGCGGTGGAGAGTGGTCATTATGAACTGGCTCTCTACTTGGTCTCGCGAGGAGCCGATCCGAATGACCAACGAAGCGGCTACACGCCACTGCACGCTCTGAGTTGGGTTCGCAAGCCCGCCAGCGGCGATGGTATCGATGGCGATCCACCCCCGCGCGGTTCGGGCAATGTGCATAGCCTTGAGTTTGTCAGACGCATCGTCAAGGCGGGTGCCGACGTGAATGTACGATTAGTGAAGGGGCCTGCTGGCAAAGCGCAATTGAACATGAAAGGAACGACTCCATTCCTTCTCGCGTGCAAGACCGCGGATCTGCCCTTGATAAAAGTATTGTACGAATTGGGAGCCAATCCAGAACTGCTCAACGACGACAATTGTACCCCCTTGTTAGCTGCATCCGGTATCGGAACCACCTCCGTTGACGAGGAGCCTGGAACGGAACCGGAAGTGATCGAAACGATCGAGTTTTTGCTCGGACTTGGCGCAGACGTTAACGCGGTGGACAAGAACAAGGAGACGGTCATGCACGGTGCTGCTTACCGAGCGCATCCCAAAGTCGCTGAGTTGTTAGCCGAACGCGGAGCCAAGCCCTCCATCTGGAACCAAAAGAACAAACACAATTGGACTCCGATGAAAATCGCACAAGGAAGCCGACCAGGGAGCGTTAAGCCGGATCCCGTCATGATGTCCGTGTTTGAGAAACTTCAAAAGCAGTCCCCCAATTGAGATACCGGCTGAAAGTAACTGCCGAAATCCACAACCCGAAGCGTGAGCGAGGAATCGGCTTGGCCCATCGCTCCTATCCCGTTTCTTTTGTCGCCTTTATCAAGTTGGCAACATATGCTTGGAGTGCCCCGTATTCGCTGTGCCGATAAAAGATGGCTCTAGAGACAAGGTTTCGTTTGTATGCACAAGGTTGGTTTGGTTGTTGGCTTTCTCTTTTTCACGTGGACTCTCGGCTCGGTGAATGAGGCTCGCGCCCAGTTCGATAAACTCGCACCGGAGCCCCTCCCGCCTCTCGAGGGAACATTGTTCTTACATGGTGGTGGAGTCGTTTCGAATGAGGTACGACAGCTCTTTGTGGCTCTTTCGGGCGGCAAGAACGCACGCATCGTCGTGATCCCAACCGCGGATACGAAGTTTGATAGTTCTTTTGCGACAATGCATTACGTTCAAGACGAACCCCAATCGGCCGATGCGAGCCATCCAAAGTTGGATGTGTGGAAAGAAGCGGAACCCTCGCGAGTCGATTTCCTGCATGCGGACACACCCGAAGAAGCCGCAGCGTTGGACTGCGACGCGCTATTGGACAATGCAACGGCGGTTTGGATCAGCGGTGGCAAACAAACGCGATTGGTGGATAGGTTTTCTGGCGCAAAAGTAGAGGCGGGTATCCATCGACTCTTGGCTCGAGGGGGAGTGGTCGGAGGTACATCGGCAGGGACAGCGATCGCCTCGAAGATCATGCTCATCGACGATAAGGAAACGCTTGGCTTTAACCTATTGCCTGGCGCGATCGTCGACCAGCATTTTGTGACCAGGAAGAGATCCTCGCGGCTTCGAAAGGCAGTGGACAACCATCCTGATCAAGTAGGTTTGGGAATCGATGAACGGACCGCGCTCGTGGTTCGGGGGAGGCAGCTTGAGGTGGTCGGAGAATCCAACGTGACTGTCATGTTGGCGGCATCCGGCTCGCGTCCATCCCGGACGACGATCCTGAACCCTGGGGACCGTGCGGATCTGGTCGCCCTGCGTCGGTCCGCACAAGCTCGACAATCGCCTCCTTTCCCTACCGAACAAACAGTTGCCCCTAAGTTAGCAACCGGAAGCTTGGTCATCGCTGGCGGTGGTAGTTTGCCAGCCGAAGCGATGGCGAGTTTCATACAACTGGCTGGCGGTGAGAACGCGAGGATCGTTTACATTCCATGCGAGGAAGCAAAGACGATACCTCGTGAGCCAGGAATGGTTCGCGAGCTGAGGCGAGCCGGCGCAGGACAAGTCGATTGGTTGCATACCAAAGATCGGCGACTCGCAAATGATCCTGGGTTTGTGGCCAAACTCACCGATGCAACCGGCATATGGTTTGGCGGAGGTCGCCAATGGAATCTGGTGGATTCCTATCAGAATACCGAGGCACATCGACTCATGCATCTGGTATTAGAGCGAGGGGGAGTGATAGGAGGTTCGTCTGCGGGGGCATCGATTCAGGGTGACTACATGCCGCGCGGCGATCCGCTGGGCAATACCCAAATGATGGCGGAAGGATACGAGCGGGGGCTCGGGTTTTTGCAAGGGATCGCCATCGACCAACACTTCACGCAACGCAATCGGTACGCGGACATGGTTTTGCTCAAAAAAGCCTTTCCACAACTTTTAGGAGTGGGCATCGACGAAGGAACTTGCTTGATCGTCACAGGGAGCGAGGCCAAAGTGATCGGGCCAGGGAAGGTCGCATTTTACGATCAAGCGATCGGTTCAGAAGCATTGGAACAGTATACGCATGTGTCCTCTGGCGAGCTCTACGATCTCGTCGCGAGAAAGCGATTGCCTGGAAAGGAAGAACGCTAGTTCGCGACCTATCGCGCTTTGTTGGCAAGATCTCGATCCGAATCTAGATCGACTACCGTAGGATGGGACCATTGTCCCGTCCGTTTGTTCGTTCGGGACAATGGTCCCAAACTACGGCTGGTATGTTTTAGCCGGCCGCTCGCCTAAGAATCGCGATAGATTAGAATCGAAACTCTATTGTCGCTGCGCTGGTGGCGTAGCCCCAGGGGCTCGATCCAAATTGCTTGGACGCGGTGGAGCGTCCGGTCTGGATGTAGGATCATAGTTGTTCGGGCCGGAGTTCGAGTAACTATGGGTAAAGAGAGACGGGGGCGGTAACGCGGTTTGGTTGATGCTTGACCAAGAGTCCGGAAAAGATAGTCCAGCCGCATCGTTTTCCAGTAGTTGCATGCGAAGCTCGATCAGCTTGTCTTGCGATTCTTCCCGCTTGGTCAGTTGCTTTTTGATTTGCTGGACTTGATTCTGTAAGCGTTCCAATTGTTCACGACGCTCGTCCTGGTCCCATTGGAACTCGGCACGCAAGTATTTGGCAATCAGTTGCTTGCTTTCCTTCCTTTCGGATTCAGATTTTTCTGGTGACTTGATGACTGCGAGAGCGCTCTGGATTTCCTGGCGTGCATCGTGATTTCCTTTAAGTTCTTCTTGGCTGAACGGAGCCCCTTGCTCCTTCTCAATCCGCTTTATCGATCCATCCTTATCGATAAACAAGACGGCGTGCTTTCGATGCGGGCCAGGTTGATTATCAGGATGCGAAGGGAGCGCGGGATAGCCGGCGGGAGTGGACCAAGATAGATTCACGGATGGTTGTGACTCTTTAGAATAGGTAACACGAGGAGGATTTTGCGCGAACGCGGTTGGAGCTTGATTCGAGTTGAAGGTGCTCGACTGGCTATTTCTGGAGTTTGGCGATTGACCGACGAGCGGGATATTATGGAAGGCGACCGCGGCCAATAGTGCGAGGGCAACCAAGTAGGATGCGAATTTCGATTTCATGATTCCTGACCTTGTTTTGAAGGATGCGTTTTTAAAATAATTTTGACGGGGATACTGGGCGTTTCGAACCGTTTTTTGACGTGTCGATGTGGGGATGAAACGGAGATTGTGGATTTTTACTTAGGCGAGCGGCAGGCTGAAACATACCAGCCGTAGTTTGGGACCATAGTCCCGAACGAATAAACGGACGGGACAATCGGACGGGACAATCGGACGGGACAAAGGTCCCATCCTACGGTAGTTTGGGACCATTGTCCCGAACCAGCAATCGGACGGGACAAACGGACGGGACAATGGTCCCATCCTACGGTAGTAATGACCCTGCCGCTGGCCTTACTTACCTACCTGAAGGTGGTGGAGTTGCTGGTGCGTAACCTCCTTGTTGTACGGGTGGATTTGATTCGGCGTTGAAAGGGTTGTGTTTGGGCGTGCTGTACGCTGGGTTTGGGTAAGGTGCATAGCTAGGGACGGGACCCGAGCTGTAGTACGACGGATACTGGGGAGTAGCCATGGGGCCAATGGCAATGTTTGCCCACGCCTCGGGGAACGAGAGACCTGTGGCGTCGTTCTCCAGCAACTGCAATCGCAGGTCGATTAATTTGTCCTGAGAATCTTCGCGTTTGCTCAACTGTTTTTTTAGTTCGGCGAGTTGAGTTTCGAGCCGTTGCACTTGCTCACGTCGTCCGTCTTGGTCCCATTGAAATTCCGCTTTCAAGTATTTTGAGATCAATTGCTTGGCCTCAATTCGTTTCGTGTCGTCTGCGTCCGGAGACTTGATCGTCCGAACAGCCGCTTGCAATTGCTCTCGGGCCTCGGTGGCTTGTTGCATCTCTTCCGGGGTCAAGGCGACTCCGGCTGGCTTTTCGATACGTTCGAGGGTTCCGTCTTTCTTGATGACAAAGAGAACCTGTTTGTAGGGGCGCATCTGCATGGGATCTTGCTTGGGCGGGCCGCTATACGAATAGAAGCCGGTACCGTTGGCTTGTTGCAGGGGTACGCCGGGCGGCATGGAACCACTCGGCGGCGGAGTGTTCGCAGGCCGCTGCATTTGCCCAACAACATGCGAATGGTTGCTGGAGAACGCAACCCAAGCAGTCGCCAGCGCGACGGTGTGGATGAAGTTCCATTTCATGATTTATTCCTTAATAAATGGGGAGAATGCGGCACAGTGTGTCGCGTTGCTTTAACGTTGAGCTGCGAACTCTTGGATGTCGGCTTCGATGGCTTTTAGCTGACTGCGGAAGGTATCGTTTTGCGGTAACGGCGAAACAGTCGGCAATTGAGCTGAAAGCAGTTCGCGTTCCATTCGGTCCATGTCTGCTTGCAGTTGCAACGCTTCTTGATTGGACGCTTCTAATTGCTCGGCAATGCGTCGAATGCTCAGCGGCTTGCCCGTGAGGGGTGTTGAATACGGGTTCGCAAATTGCCAAATCGCGATGGCAGCAGCCAGGGCGCCTAGGGCGGCGGGCACAGCAAAAGACAACGATCGCTTGGTCCACGCATTCATGCAGAATGAGATCTTGGTTAACCAAGGATGGCGTCTGCGAGCGAGCGAAAGACCGCCGCTTTGCAAAGCCGCAAGCAACGACTCGAGTTCCGCTTCGACAACATGCATCGTATCGAATCGATCTGAGGGATTTTTAGACAACAGTCGATCGATGAGACGAATCACCTCGGTAGGAACTTGTTGATTGATCTGATCCAGCGAGCGATGCGGTTCATTGCATATTCGGTGCAACACGCCCATAGCCCCGCTGGCTCGAAACGGTGGGCGTCCCGTTAACATGAAATAGAGGACGCTGCCCAGGCTGAACTGATCGCTACGTGTGTCGATCGTATCGCCACGGGCTTGCTCGGGGGACATGTAGTGGGGCGTTCCCGCAACGACTCCCGTTCTGGTCAACGAAGCATCGTCGACAGCCCGCGCCAAGCCGAAGTCGCTCAAAATAACGCGATCCACGTTCTCTTCGAGCAAGATATTCGCTGGTTTGACATCGCGATGCACCAGCCCTTGATCGTGGGCAGCAGCAAGTCCCGAGGCCGTTTGTTTGGCGATGCGCAGCGTATCGGTAAGGGGAAGCATTCCAAATCGATCCACTTTCGCCTGCAAAGAATGGCCCGAAACACACTGCATAACCAAGTAAGGGATCTTGCCCTCGGACTCGAC
>JANODW010000704.1:0-2679 GCA_031412875.1 Pirellula sp.
CGGTTTGCTCATCCCATGCCCTAAAAAGAAACTCGGATGGGCGGGTTGATTGTAGCCCACGTTTTGACATGCGATCGACAAACGGTACTGAGAATCATGCATCAGCGTGGCCATCCGGTGCTCGGTCGGAATCGTTGTCGAATAGATTCGCAGTTCGCGACTATCCGATGTGCGGGCCACAAGCTCCTCTCGCCAATCGCCAAGAATGTCGGCGACAGTCCTGTTCCATCATCGTCGATGACCATCGCACCATAAACCACTTCGTCTTTACCATCCTCGTCCACATCTCCCACAATGAGGCTGTGATTGCCTTGCCCCTGCCAAAGATTCTTGTGAGCCTGGAATGGAGGCTGGTCGCTATCGAATAACCAACGCTGCGTCAACTTTCCATCCCTCCAGTCCCAAGCAACCAGAACGGTCCGCGTATAGTAACCTCGACACAGGATGACGCTCGGCCGCTCTCCGTCAAGATAAGCCACGCACGCGAGAAATCGGTCTATGCGATTCCCGTAATTGTCCCCCCATATCGCAGCCATTTGTTCGGGGGTAGGACTATCGGTTTCAGGATGCCGCTGAGGTACGTAGGGGACCGTCGCCAACGCTGCCCCGGTCGATCCATTGAATACCGTCAAGTACTCGGGACCCTTGAGTACATATCCAAATCGGACTCGAGGATCGGACTGGCGCGGCGATGAAGCACTCCGAGAAGCTTGGTCGTTAGGAGGTTGCTGGCGATGGTCCGCAGTAGCATCACCGATTGCCTTTCCAACACCGTCGATGGTCCCATCCGCCGTCTTGCAAACCACTTCGGCTTTTCCATCCCCGTCCAAGTCGTAGACCATAAACTGGGTGTAGTGGGCTCCTTCCCGAATATTCTTTCCAAGATGGATGGCCCAAAGCAGCGTGCCATCCAGTTTATAGGCGTGCAAGATCGGTTCGTCGGTAAATCCACTTTGCGAGTTATCGCGACCGCGACCGGTCATGTGAACGACCATCTCGTAGGCGCCGTCGCCATCAAGATCCGCCGGTGAGGCATCGCCCGCAACGTATCCACTGGGCGTCTGAAGCGGAATCGATAAATAGTCCTTGGCCGGAGGGCTAGCGGGAAACGGAAAGGGCTTGCTCGGTTCAGCTTCACGATCGCCCTCGATGGCGCGAACGAAGTACGCCGTCGCTTTCTCCAGATTCGCATGACGATCGATGAAATGAGTTCCCGCAAGCAACGGTTGGTCATTGAGCTTCTCCGCAGCCTCAGAACCCGTTTGCCTATAGACGTTGAATCCGAGCGTGGTCGATTCTGTTCCCAAGAGCCTCCAACTAAGAAACACACCCTTGTCATTGCCTTGATGGATTCCGAGCAATCCGCGATCCAGTTTCTCTGCTTGCCGCTGGACTTGCGATTGCTGGATAGGGAAGTCTGGTTCGTTGGCCACCGCAACTTGCAAGGCTCCGAAGACTCCGACAACACTTAATAGTTTACCCATGGCTAAAATTGCCGTTGGTTTGGAAAACACCAGACGGGATGATCGATGCGACATTTTTAAAATCCGATAACGGAGATACAACAACGTGGGCTTGGCCGAGGGAATATTTATCGTAACGGAAATGAGAGCTTTGAGCATTCGACGTTGGAAAGATCATGGCGAGGATGAGGAGATCGGGATGATTTCCGATGCGAATGAGTGGTCTCAAGAGCAGCAATCTCTATTGCATGCCCTGACAAAACGCCGGTACTTGCTGCGCACGATCCAAAGCGTGAACAAGGTCAAGCTTCGTCTGGGCTTTCTTGAATTCGATGTGGTAACGGATTTGGGACGAGAGTCGTTTTCGATGCGATGGACGCAGAGCCAGGCCATTGACTTTGGGGAGAAAGGAAAACTGCTGATGGACACCGAAGAAAATCGATACGTCGTACCGGACATCGAAGCACTCCCTCCTCCTGACCGCGAGCGATTTTTGCAGTATGTATACTGGTAGTCGCATGGGGACTTGGGATGCAGCGATGACGTGATGGTGCAGAGTAAGATTGAAACACAGAGGCACAGAGGACACGGAGAAAAAACAGAGGATACTTGATCTCTGTGAACTCTACTGTTTCAAAATAGGATTGCATGCCACATCTGACTCTTCGTTCCTCCTCGCCCTCTCTGCGGTTAACTAGTGGGAATCCTCAAACGGGACCTTGGCCGGTATGGTTAACCCGCCCGATAGCAGTAATTTCCAGGGTGAAGTTGCTTCCCATCCTGTCGCAATCACTTCTTCTCGCGGAAATATTAATGTGTACCCAGAGGGTGGAAAGAGTCCGATCGGGACGTAGACACAGGCGAGTGGTTTTCCCGTCGTCATGTCCTTGCACTCACCCATCAAAAAACCGGCAGCGCGTGCGCCTGCATGAGGGAACGGCACCAGGACAACGGTATCTATTTTTTTAAGTCCGTTGGGTCCCTGCATCGCTTGCGAAGCATCGCGAACGGCCCGATACAACACCGATATGCCTGGTATGTAACTGAAACCCCAGTCGACCCATCGGCTCAAACGCGATTGGAACGCATACCCGAGAATGTAAAAAATCAGCAACACCGTCAGCAATGAGATGGGCGGTGTGACATACTTTTCTACAGCCGTCCAATACGAATCGTCGATTCCTTTGGGAACAATCCACGGCGCGATCAGCGACGC
>JANODW010000705.1:0-7182 GCA_031412875.1 Pirellula sp.
TTGGCTCGTCTGCTTTGGCTTAAGCTCCGTGCGAGGTCAGGTGCCCGGCATCTGTACGCAAACCGACGGCGTCACCTGGCCAATGACCAGCCAACCCAATGCCGGAGTGTTGAATCCAGCGACACCTTCTCTGCAGAGCAGCACAGGTAAAGTATCTGTTGGCGATTCTCGACAGGTCGACGCGGCAGCGATGCGGGCTTTTCTCGGGCGCACTGACTTGCCCAACGCGAGCAGTTCCAGTCGAAGCCCGCAAAAACCGATTGTGAATCGTTATTCCCCGCATTCGGTGCACAGAAGCAAGGTCGCAACGGCTCTCGAACTTCCCGCCAATGGCAATCCTGCGCGCCCGGTAGCCTTGACGGTTGGGAATCGCACGCGCGTCGATCAGGACGATGACCTGCTTGCTCCACTAAACAATGCTAACGCAAGCGATCCCTTATCTAACATGGGGCCGGACAGCATTGCAGAGAAACAACGTGTCGATCGAAAAGCAGAAACGCCCGAGGGTGGCCAAGCGGGCATCGACCCGCACTTGGAAGTCTTTGCAAACGAACTTTATCCCTCGGCCGTGACGTGCGCGAAATGCCACAAAAAAATCTATGACGAATGGCGTGTTAGCGCGCACGCTTATTCGGCCATCTCGCCCATGTTCCAGCGTTTTGAACAGGCCGTCGCGGAGCTGGTTCGAGGCACTTCGGGAACCTTTTGTGTCCGTTGCCACGCACCGGTTGCGACTCAGAGCGATCATCCGCGCGAAGCCCCGATATTCTCTGGGCCAGCGGTGTTTCGCGAAGGGGTCACCTGTGTCGCTTGCCACCGTGTCGTCGAGCGCTATGGTCGCGTCAACGGCGAGCGGCGGATCGAAACAGGCAGCCCATACGATCCGGTGGTAGGTAGCTGGGGAGGGGATGGTATCGCTGCAGTCATTGCAGACGCAGAAAACTATAAAGTCAAAACAGATCCAAACGACAAACGCCCACTTCAAGCGATCCATCGGGGAGCTATCCGATTCGAACAGCTTTCCGATAGTTCTTTTTGCGCAGGTTGCCATCAAGTGCTTGTGCAACCAGGAATCGCGTTGGAGGTAGTCTACCAACAGTACCGTTCTGGGCCCGCATGCAAAAAGGGGGTGTCGTGCCAGGATTGCCATATGGGTGCCGTTCCAGGAAAACCCCTCGGTTACGAAATGGGTGCAGCCGCCGAAGTCAACTCGAAGTCGATCAATACCAATCGCAAGCACTCCAATCACATCTTTCACGGGCCCAGTTACCCACTTGCGCATCCAGGTATTTTTCCTCACAACGAAAAATCACTTCGCTGGACCGCAGAGCAATGGCTCGAGTTCGATCATCGTCAAGGCTGGGGGACAGAAGTGTTTGAAACCGCTCTCGGACGAGGCCAACTTGCTCCGTCCTTTCCACAAGCTTGGTCTTCCGCGCAAGAGCGACGCGATGCAAGGAAAGTCATCGATGAAAATCAGAACTTGCTCGCCATCAAACGCAGCTCAGCCACCCAAGTGCTCGAGAATGGTGGCCGCATTGACGGTCCCTTTTTTGAGAATGAAGCGAGGGTAGGCCAAGATCTCAAGGTCCGATTCGTCGTTGGCAATACCAGCGAAGGCCACAATATGCCCAGCGGTTCGTTAGGTGCTCAACCGCAATTGTGGCTCAACGCCGTTCTGATCGGACCGGACGGTTCCCATCTCTGGGAATCCGGACATTTGGATTCCAACGGCGATCTTTGCGATTGGCACTCGCTCGACGTTCTGGCCAAGCGGTTTCAGCGGGACAATCAATTGGTTAACTTCCAAACGAAATTTTTGATTACGAATGTCAAAGGGACCGAACGCGAAATGTACCTGCCGGTCAATGTCGACGTCGACCCGTTGCCTTTTTTCCGTCCGGGCACCGTCCCGTATACGGTATTGAACCATCCGCCGTTGATTCGCATGGAGGCCCATAGCATCCCACCCCTGGACTCCCGCACCGCCCACTACAACATCCCAGGCGGATTGCTTCGCAAGCCGGGAACGTATCGCATCAGTGTCCGACTCCGGAGCCGTGTCGAACCCCCGTACTTTCTTTTGTTCTGCAAAGGAACTCCTGAGATGCAGCGAGCATTGAATGAGGGGATCATTGACGTGCATCCTTACTCCACCGAATTCATGGTGCGATAAAGTGCGAGTCCACGCCAACCTACCATCTGTCTCAGCTACCTATCGAAAACGAAGTTTGCTGCTTGCGCGAGTTGCAACCACTCTGGCTCTGACGTGCTTGTTTGCAGGTCTAATACACGCACAACAAGACTCGTTTTCTCCCCCGGCCATTCATCCCATACCTCCGCCACCCGGCAATGACTCTGAGAACGATAAGCTGATAGAAGAACGAGAGAAGTCTGTCACGCCCTATCCTGTACCTGACCTTTCCTTACCGGCCGAACGTGTAACTCCGTTGCCCGTATTGCCTGCACCCGATGACTTCAAAGGCTTCGTGCCTAGCGCAACGGATCCATGGAACCTTCCCGAGCCTCGGCGAATATTCCCTTTGCCAAAAGTTGACGTCCCGCTCTCATCGCAAAATCAAATGCTCCTGGAGACTCCGAGCGCTGGGTACGGACACGATAATGCGCCGATGATCATGCCGTGGCATGCCGTCCCGAGTGCAAGCCTCAACGGTAGCAACTTCGACAGCTTGGACGGCAGCTCAAACAGTTCGAATCTATTTCCATCGCTACTGACCTCTGGCGCATCGATTGTCCAAAGACCGAATTCTTCCCGTTCCCAAAATCGTCACCGAGCGTTTTTACCACTTCAAGGTCCCAATCATCGAAACGTATCCCAAAATGCAGTGGAGGAGCGTCCCGCTGGCTTGCGTGAGAGATTGGATAAAAAGAATTGGCAATTCCAGCAAGCGTCGCAGTCTCCTCCGGCCGATGGTTGCCCCGCTGCGATGGCGGAACAGGCTTATGAGGTACCGTATCGTTCTAGCGATTTTGCCCCCGTACCTTATGTGGCACAACCTCTCGACGCGCAACGAGAAATAGAAACGTACTACGGCAAGTCCGCGGTTGATACGCAGCGCCCTTGGGTGGAATGGGGCCGCCCGTTCTACTCCGGGGGCATGTACGATCCCGGAGTGCCCGTATTCAGCGATGTCAATTTATTAACCCCGTCTTTTCTAGTCTATGGCGATCTTCGGTCGGGCGTGGGAGTACATCGCAACAACGGACAGGCGGTACGAAACTGGGCGAATCGATTGAACTTAGACATGGACCTCCGACTGACAGGCACGGAGCGATTCCATCTCTTTACGGGTCCTTTGGATCATAACGGACGTTTTACACGGCTCGATTTCAGCAACAATAAAGTCGAGTTCGAAGAGGAGCTGGATATGCAACTCGACACGGCGTTCTTTGAGGGAGATCTCGGTGCGATCGCAGGGGGGTGGATAGGCGACGATGCACCGTTTGACTTGCCGTTCACGTGTGGGCTCGTACCGTTGCTTTATCAAAACGGAATTTGGATGGAGGATGCCATTGCGGGAGTCGCAATCGGAGCACCTTGGCGGCATAGTCGAGCACTCAATTGGTCCAACTACGACGCGACCTTCTTTGCCGGCTTCAATCAAGTGACCAGTCCTGCATTCAATAATGACAACAATGCGGCGGCCGTTTATGGAACCGCATGGTTCGTCGAAGCGTACCAAGGTTACATCGAGTTGGACTACGCGTACTTGGACGATTTGGATGGGCAGAATCGTTCGTATCACAATTCAGCGATCGCCTACACGCGGCGCTATTTTGGACGGATTTCCAACTCGGTCCGCTTGATCGGCAATGCTGGACAATCGGGGCCTGCAAACAGCCGATCCGCGGACGGTGCGCTGTTGCTTTTGGAGAACAGCCTCATCTCGGACCATCCCAGCACGTTCGTGCCGTATTGGAACGCGTTTGTAGGAACAGGCAGCCCACAAAGTGTTGCTCGCGCCGCCAATTCCGGCGGTATCCTTCGCAATACCGGTATCAATTTCGAGACAGATGGACTGACCGGCTTCCCAACGCTCAATGCGACCGGCTCAAACGCGTATGGCGGAGCGGTGGGACTCAACATTCTCAGTGCGGACTTTCGAAAGCAATGGGTGATGGAGTTCGCTGCGCTGGACACGTATGCGAATCCCTTGCTGGGTGCTGCGGCGGGACCCGAGTACGCGATTGGAACACGCTATCAAACCGCCTTGAATAATCGACTCATTTGGCGAGTCGATCTGATGAACGGATGGTTCGATAACGCACCAGATATCTACGGGACCCGCACCGAAATCCGGTGGAAATTCTAGATCGCCCTCGCGAAGATTGTATGCGAGGATGCACAGAGTCGCCTTTCGCTACGCGAAAGTAGCGGCGCATAACGTACGTTTGCGGAGCAAAAGGCGACTATCCATCGCATCGTCCGTGGTACATCGGTACTACAAAGGGAGTACCGTAGATCGGATGGTCCATGATGGTCACCTGGACATGAAACGCCCGCATCACCAAGCTTGGGGTTAAAACATCGCGCGCCGTACCGATCGCGATCAACGTTTGATCCGCTAGCAGGGCCAGTCGATCGCCAAACATGGCCGCATGATTGAGATCGTGAAGTGTGACCACCACGATTAATTGGCGTTCTTTGGCCATCCGTCGAATCCGATCGAGCACGTCGAACTGGTACTTCAAGTCGAGACCGGCTGTGGGTTCATCCAGCAGGAGAATAGGCGCGTCCTGCGCAAGGACTCGGGCTAACATCATCCGTTTCCACTCGCCACCTGAGAGCTGTGCGACTTGGCGTTCGCGCTCCTCGCACAGGCCCATCGCCTGCAGCGAATCCTCAATGGCCTGTTTGTCCCCTTTGGACAATGGGTTCCACCATCCGCAGTGGGGGGTGCGGCCCAGCGATACGACTTCGTTTACCGTCAGCTCGGACGGACGAAGTTCATGCTGCGGCATAAAGGCAATGTTTTGAGCCAGTGTACGTCGAGTAAAAAATTGGATATCTCGTTTGGCTACCGTGACGCTCCCAGACTCGGGACGCAGTTGGCGACACAACGATCGCAGCAACGTGGTCTTGCCCGAGCCGTTGGCTCCAAGCAAGACGACGATCTCACCCGCCCGCATCTCCATGCTAATGCGATCTAGAATCTTTCGATGGGCAAAAGAGAACGTCAACGCATCGGTTGTCAGCTCGCTCATTGCGTCGCCTCATGAGAATCGCGCCGCGACAAAAGCAAGAACAAGAAAAAGGGACAACCCAGCAGCGCGGTGAGGATGCCAACGGGTAGTTCTGCGGGCGCCACAAGGGTTCGCGCCACCACGTCGGCAGCCAACATAATCGCCGCTCCCACACATGCACTCATCGGCAATAACCACAGATGCCCAGGACCAATGACGCGCCTCGCGATATGGGGTGCGATCAAACCAATGAAGCCTATGATGCCGGCGGCCGACACTGCCGAAGCCGTCGCAATCGTCGAGCCGAACACAAGCAAAAGACGGAATCGAAAGAGATCAAGCCCCAACGACTGCGCCGTCGTGTCGCCCAATAAAAACAAGTCCATCGGTCGTGACATAGCCAACAAAAGTCCAAAACTAAAGCAGGAAGCGATGCTCGTTGCAGTCACCATCCTCCAATCGTTCGCCGATAGGCTTCCCATCAACCAAGCCATAATCACCACGACGCTGTTGTCGTTCAAATACATCAACAAAGATGCGATCGCGTTGATCATGCTGCTAACGGCCACTCCGGCCAATAAAAGCGTTAACGTCGAATGCGTGCGACCGAGCGATCCAATCGCAAAGACGAGCGCAACGGTGAGCAACGAGCCGATCGCTGCCGATGCCGCCACTCCGCTCACCCCAAACAGTCGCGATTGAATTCCGAGTACGAAGGCCAGCGTGACCCCCAACCCAGCCCCACTCGACGCGCCGATAACAAACGGGTCCGCCAGCGGATTTCTAAACAATCCTTGAAAACCAACCCCCGCGATTCCCAGCGATCCACCGACCAAGCAAGCAGTCAGGACGCGGGGGAGCCGCAACTGCAACAGGATTGCCTGCTCGGTATCGCTTAGCAATCCAGGTTCAACACCCACGATCCATTGCAGGATCCCCATCGCGGAAATGGAAACGGCACCCGATACCAAGCTGACCGTGCACAATAGGAGCACGCACACCAACGCAATGACCATCATCACGATGCGGTACTTCAATGGACGGTAACCTCGCTCGATAAATCGGCAGTGAGCTTGCCGGGATAGACATGGCCGATCATCTCCTCCAACGCGTCCAGCATCCGGGGCCCGCAGCGCGAGACTTTATCGCCATCGATCAAAAAAACTTGGCGATTCTTGATGGCAGATACGCGATCCCAGCCCTGCCGTTTCAAAAGGTTGTTCAAGCTAACGCGCTCCTGATGCGTCGACGGCGCCAAGATCACTTCAGGATTGCGCTCGAGAACGACTTCATCGCTGATCCGCGGATAAGCAACCGTTGTATCGTCGAAGACGTTTACCATCCCGCCTAGCTCGAGCAACTCGCCGATAAAGGACTGAGGGCCTGCCGTCATCAGCGGTGCATCCCACACCTCATAAAAGACACGGCGACGTTTCTCTTTTGGGACGGTCTCAACCCACGATGTCAAAGCCTTCACGCGGCTCTGCATGCTGGCAATCAATCGATCTGCTTCGCCCTCATGGCCCGTAACCCTACCGAGCATCTCGGCATCCTCGTACAACCCCGCCAGCGAATCGGCGCCAATAGCCAGCATCGGTATGCCCAAGCGGTCGAGCGATTCGATCAGCGGCTGGTGGGTATCCCATTTGCCTAGAATCAAATCCGGTTTTAAACTCACAATGATCTCGTGACTGATTCCTTGCATGGTCCCGCCTCCTATGCGAGCAATCTGCAGGGCAGCGGGGGGATAGTTGCAATGGTCGGTCGCACCGACTAAAAGATCGCCCGCCCCAATGGCAAACAACAATTCTGTCGTCGCCGGCGCCAAGGAGATAACTCGTCTGGGAACTCCGGCAAGACAAACCCTGCGATCCAGCCGGTCCACCATGACGATGTCGTGCGTTTTGGTGTTCGTTGGCCCTGCGTCGGTCGGCTTATGAATAATCGCTCGCTCATCGACCGCTGGGCGAATCGACC
>JANODW010000706.1:0-3175 GCA_031412875.1 Pirellula sp.
ATGCGTCGAGCAGGATTTCGTCGCCAACGATCGATGAACTTCCCATCATGAGATCTGTCATAAGTTTGCCTGGCACAGGTTGGTTTGTTTGGCCGTCAGCAATTCGCAGCATGAGCGTCAGTTTTACACGCGGATCACCATCCTGCTGCAGATTCATGTCCAACGCTTGGCCGATCTGACTTGGATCGCAGCATGCAATGGCGGCATTGCGAACCGGACTGGACGGGTGGTTGAACCCTTTGACACATGCGCTACGAAGTGCCTTCTTGGATGCATCATTGCCCGATTCAGCAAGCCCCGCTAATGACCAAATCGCGTGCATCGCAGAAGTGTTAAGACCGATCTCGTCCATCTCTTGATTGTCAACGAGCTTTACGAGTGCGTCCAAGGTGGTGGTTTCGTTTGCACTTTTTTCGATAAGTAACCGCTGCGCGGTGCGTCGCCAAAAAAAGTTCTTGTCCTTTAGTGCATCCACAAGTTCACTGGCGCTCGCTTTGGACAAGTCACGCGAGTGAGACGCCGTCTTTTCGCCTTCGCTCGTTTGGTACAGCAGACGAAGGATCCGGCCAAATCGCTTGTCTCGAAGATCGCTCTCGTAAGCTGCCCCTTTGCCGGTCTTGAAACCGTTCGGCGTTGGGTTGTGTTGGATGATATAATTGTACCAATCAAGCACCCAAACATTGCCGTCCGGACCAACTTCAGCCATGATCGGCGCTGCCCAATCGTCGATGCTTGCAACGGTATTGAATGTGTTGTTGCTCTTGTACCCCGCGCCCTCTTTGTACAGGACAAAGCTGCCAACGAGATGGCCTGTGGGTTCGCAAACCATTTGAATTCGATTCCACCAAGCGCTTGGATAGTTTCGAGCGGTGTAGACGGCTGATCCCGCGGCGGCAGTGTAGCCCCCGTGCACATCGACCTGTCGGATCTTGTCGTCCAAAGGCTTGAATTTCGCGTCGGGTGAAATTTTTTCTAGCGTTTTGGGAGACCAACCTGCAACGCGGTCATAGTAGCGGTTTGGGATAGGCATGTGGACGCTTGGACAGTTGTTCGCAGTCGAACCGAACACGTAACCTTCTTCGCTGAAGCCGAGTCCCCAAGTGTTGTTATTGGTTGCTCGCATGAATTCGAGCGCTTCCACTCGGATCGTATGGGGATTGAAACGGTCGGTTGCGTCCGTTGCAGCTTCTTTGGTTGCTTTGTCGATTGCGAACGCCGGCGCGGTTGGATCGGCGGCACCGCTCTTGACTTTGAAACGCCAGAACCCTTGACGGAAATTCATTTGTTTTTCGCCATTGATCACCGGTGTCGAATTGTTGTATCCCTGCATCCCCCAGATCCAGTTGTCCGGGCCATACTGAAAATTGCCAACTCCACCGTGCGTATCGCCCATCGCCCACCCCGTGATCAATGTTTGGCGGAAGTCGGCGGCGTCATCGCCATCGGTGTCTTTTAAGTAGATGGTGGATTGCCCATCTTGGACAATCACGCCACCGCGGTAACACACCAAGGTCGACGGAATGCTCAGGTGCTCTGCGAACACGGTGAATTTGTCGGCGTGACCATCGTTATCGGTATCTTCGCATATCTTGATCCGATCACGGCCTTTTCCAGTAGGCTGGAGTTCGTTAGGGTAATCGATCGTTTCGCAGATCCAAAGTCGACCGCGTTCGTCCCAGTTCATCGAGATCGGCTTGCCCTTGAGGCCCGCGATTTTGTCGGTGCCGCGAGCTTCGTCCGGCCAGTTTTCATTCGATTCTTTGGCCCACAGCGACATGCTAAAACTTTGAGGGACCGAGTAGCTTTTGATCGATTTTTCCGCCGGTATGGGATTTTGCATTTCGGTAAGCGGGGCGCCTTGAGCGCCCCATTGTCTGCCCGGCGTGTAGTTTGGAATCTTCGCGCCCACATCGACAAACGTAAACAGCTTCCCGTCGATCGAGGGCTTCATCATTTCTGGATTGCTGAACGTTCGATTGGCTTGGGTGACCGCTTTGGATGCGATGTTTGTCGTAGAAGTGTCGTCAGGGGCCTTGCTCGGTGCTGTCACAGCAGTTGCGAGTGGCGCATGACAAGCCCATCGGATCCCACGGGCTAATAACTGTTGAAAGTCGACATTGCCCCAAGTGCGCGCATCGTGGCCCCAAGCGGTGTAGAAGACGCGGCCCCGTCCGCTTTCGCGGATCCAAGTATAGGGTTCACCATTGGGATCACTAACGGGCCCGGAGGCATCGCTACGGGTTTCGAGAACAATGCGTTCCGGATTGTGCCGTGAATGCATATAGCTTTCATCCTCGGAGGAGATCGGCTTGAGACCTTTCATGATTTCATGATCGGCTGCAACGATTTTCGTTTCAAAGCGAGTAAAACCATGACGTTTGAATTGGCCGCCCACCAGTGCAATATATTTGTCGGAGTTCAGGAAGCAGAACGAAGCGCAGTGAACCGGAATCAACCCACCCCCATTTTCCACATACTCAAGCAACGCCTTCTCCGCGACTGGCGTAATTCGCTCGATGTTTGCAAAGATTAGCAGGCCCGAAAACCCTTTCAAAGTATCGCTGTTTATGTCGCTAAAGTTTTCCGTATATTTTAGATCGATACCGTTGTTCTTGAGAGGCGCCTCGATCGTTCGATAAAAGTTTGCGGGCTTATGCATCCCCGCATCACCCAGCATCAAGACTTTCAGATCTTGCGAACGGGCGGCCGATGAACCAGCAATCAATGCCATCGCCGTGACAAACACTGCGACCTTTGAAGTGTTGCAAAATAACGCTACCACGATTGAAATCCCTGGGTGTTTTGAGTGTGTGTTTAGTAACTTGGTGGAGCAAGATAGGGGCTGTGTCATACCTCATTTGCTCGCGATCGATTCGGCCCGGACAAAACTTCCTCATTCAACGATTCCGCCATTGACTCCCCCAATGACTCCGCGAGTCTGGTAAGGATTCTGATGAACTGGTCTGCATCGTCGGGATGAATCGCGTTGAACATTTCCGCTCGAATCGATTCGCTGGCATTCCAGAGTTGCCGAAATTTGCGTCTGCCTGCGGTCGTAAGCGCGACGGTGCGTGCACGCGAATCGCTTGGATGAACATCACGCTCGATCAATCCCCGTTTCTCGAGGATGACCAACATCGCTCGCACGGTACTAGGGTCGGAGGCCATCTGGCGC
>JANODW010000707.1:0-4920 GCA_031412875.1 Pirellula sp.
TTCATGTCTCGGTAATCATAGCATAGATTCGGAACCATTTATTTCGACCCCGAACACTTGATGCACGCAATACACGTTTCTTTAGATGGTTCTCCGTAGTGGGGTACGCTGCACCAGGCCGGATTTCAAAATTCCTGCCTGGTGCAAAAAATAAGGCCTGGTGCAAAAACAAGATGAGTAGATCCGACCTTCGGCAACGCAGGGATGATTACGATCCGAAGGGTGGGAGAGAAAACAACCGTCTTTCTTCGCTCACTCTGGCATTGTAGAAACGCTTCCTGAAGCTTCGTTGAAGTACGGAGCGGCACCAAGAGAACGGAGGATTTAATTTGAAATACGCGAAAATATCGGAAGGAATCGACGGCTTAGTCTTCGTTAACGCTCGAATGTTTCGAACCATAGCGACATCGATCCCAATTCGAGTAGAATAGAACAATCCCCAGGACGGCCCTCGGCCCTGTTTTACAGGCCCACTCGGCCCGAACTGGCCCGCCTAGCCACAACGCTCCTTCTGACCCGCAAACCTCTGCCCACCCCACCATTGCCAATGCGTCCATTTTCGCCTTTTGTTCTCGTTGGATTGGTTTTCATTAACCTGCCTATTTCGCACTGCAGTGCACAATTTGGGGCCCCCGAGTTGCAAGCGTTGGCGCAGTTAGGAGCGATGGTCGGACAGCCACTCCCACCAACGGCCAACTCCGTCGGACAAAACTTAGCCGGCACCCGATTCGAACTGAGCGATTACGGATTCCAAGCGGACTCGATTCCTGCAGACGCCGATCCGGGCATCTATCAAGTACGCGCCCTTGGTCCTCATGGTCTCTCCAACTCGCGAAGTTTTTTGGTTACGAGTGAGCCTTGGTCCATCGTCGCGGCCAATGAAAGCGAAGTGAACCCGTCCGTGATCGCCCCAGGCACCGTTTGGCAAGACGAATGTCCGGAGCGTGGACGAAATTACTATCGGATCAAAGTAAGGCAAGACCAGAAATTGACGCTCAAGACTTTCGCGTACTCCCTCGATTCTCGGGCAAGATTGGTCGTCTCGTTGCTCAACTCCGACCGGACGACATTGGGGTCTGTGAGCGCTACCAATGACTGCGATGCAAACATGATCCTCGATCTGCAGCCAAACATCGAATACACGCTCATTGTCCATGACCACTTGTTCCGCGGTGGTGCAGACTACCGATACGCGCTGATGCTCTCGACAATGCCGACCGATGCGCTCGATGAAATCGGTTTCGTGGAGCGGTGGAAAAATATGGCTAGACAAGTGCGAAACAATTCCAACGAACCGCTGCTGCCCTCATCGCCATGGCACCCACGCGCCGCGCTGTTGCGATCCCCATCCGATGCCGCGATACAAGTCCACGACGAAACTCGCTTTGCGGAAAACAAGCCAATGCCGATCGTGTGGCCCGCGATTGTGTCTGGACGGTGGGACGCAAACGACGATCTCGATATCTTCGACATTGAATGCGAAGCGAAAACAGATGTGTCCGTCGAAGTGGTTTCACAACGGCTCGGAGAATGGACGGACGGATTACTGGTTGTCTCACGACTCGAAAATTCCGGCCAGCCGACAGAGAAGGTGAGCCGCATCGTTGAGAACGACGACGGCCCTGCAATCGGAAACGCCGAAATGCGATTCTTGGCAAAAGACCCAATCGTAACCTTCCAAACAACGGAGAAAGGAACGTATCGATTGCAAGTTCGCAGCCAACAGCGGCTAGACAAAACCAAACCAGCCCCTCGTTACGCATTGGAAATTCGCAAACCGAATCCAGGCTTCGTGCTGGGTGCTCATTTTTCACACCCGACTCTGGCACTTGACCAATCACGAACCTTGTCCCCCACGCTATGCGCCGGAGGAGCCGCAATGATTTCGGTGCATGCAATGCGTTTTGATAATTTTAATGAGCCGATCGAAGTGAGCCTTCAAGGGTTGTCGCCCGGAGTTCGAGGCGGTTCGTGCGTGATCGCCAAAGATCAAAACGTCGCAACGCTCAATCTCTGGAATTTTGGACCACCGACCAACCCGAACGCTTCGCCGAAAATCGATCGCTTGGAAATCGTCGGCACTGTGGAAATCGGACAGCAATCCATAACGATGCCTGCTACCGCATTGGAGGTGACCTGGAATGCAATTGATACTTATCGCTCCCCGATTGCCAAATGGCTTCGCTCTTTCAACGCGATCAAATTGGAAACGACGGTTTGTCCTATCACGTTAGAACTGGGCCCAAAGGAATTGGATGCGAGATTTCCAATTCGAATGGATGCTATGCGTGGGCAGACCCTCAAGATTCCTGTTCGCGTCACCCGTCGCACAGGAGGGGAAGGAACCATCACGGTACGGCTCCATCATGGCCCCCCGAAAGCGACGATGGCTGAATTTAAAATAGACGCCAAGGCTAGCGAAGGAGTGCTCGAATTGGTCGTTCCAAAGGATGCGCCGGTCGGTGAGTATATGCTGGGCGCCTTGGGAGAAACTGCGGTCACGATCCCCAATAGCGATCCCGCCGCGAAAGAAAAGTCAAAAAGTATTACCCTGCAGTTGCCTACCTCGAACGTGCGCGTTCGGATCGGTGATGCACCTTGAAATCACGTACAGGACGCACTATGAGAAGCACGCATTCCCATTCGTTTACGATGGTCTTCACGCTGTCGATCTCACTGCTTTCGTTTGGCCACTTGGCGGCCCAGTCTCCGGTCTACTTCGAAGATGCAGTGGTTGCGATTCTGAGAAAGAATTGCACGGCATGCCACAACGCGAAACTTGCCGAGGGAGGACTCAACCTCGAGACGCATGCGAACCTTATGAAGGGTGGCGATTCAGGACCTGCCGTCGAACTTGCCAATGTCGACTCCAGCCCGCTGCTCATGAGACCTGTTGGGGATGCCGAAGCGATCATGCCACCTGACGGCAACAAGGTAGGCGCTGAGCGATTGACTCCAAGCCAGCTTGTCACCATCAAATCGTGGATTGCTGCAGGAGCCTTGTCGCGTGGGGCATCGCAAAGTCCCATGGATTATTCCAACCTGCGACTTCCGGAAGGCGCGCGGGCTAGCTACGCCATCGCCATCGCGCCCAATAGTGACTTCGTGGCTTTCGGTCGCGGCGGGCAACTGGTTGTCTACGACGCAAAGCGGTTCGCCGCGCCCCAGCCGATTCCAGACAAAATCGAAATGGTTCCTACACAAACAATTTCGAACGCCCATCCCGACTTTATTCATTCGATCGCAATCAGCCCGGATAGCCAACGCATCGCCACCGGTAGCACCGGTCAAGTGAAAGTATGGAAACGCATCGAGTCCAATCTTGATGCCACTCGAGAAGCCCTCGCGTCAGCCGGCGTCGATCTCTCGAAAGTTCTTGCTGTTTCCACCGACGGTAGCAAGCTCGCGATGATCGCATCGACAACCGAGACAATCAACCCCTCCGAGGCGAACACGGCCACCGCCCAATCTCAAAACTACCTCAAAATCATCGGACGTGACGGAAAGGGTTTGCACTCCATCGCTCTCAATCAGGAGACCATAGAAGCCGGTGCATGGAGCCCGTCAGCCAATCGTTTTTTCGCCGTCAGCGCTTCAAAGACACTTCATGTTTGGGACCTTGGTCAGGATTCGGTAACTCAGGCAACGGCGCCACTGGCATCGCCGGTCCAATCCATCGTGGCGTTGGATGAATCGACCCTTTTGTCGACCAGCGAACGCAAAGCGTTGGCACTGCAATGGAAGCCTGCGAACGTGGAGCCGTTACCCGAACACCCTCTCGCAACCGCAATCAATGCGACGGGCCCGATCGACGGCATCAGTCTTTCCGCAGATCGCTCGCTTGTTTGTTCGGTATCGCAGGACGAGACGGCCGGAACCAGTGCGATCAAACTTTGGAATGTCGCTCAAGCGAAGCTGAAGGGTGCGTTCGAAAGAGATCGCGAGGAACAGTTTGCTTTGTTGAATTCAGATCGCGAGTTGCGACGTACACAGGCTAGTTTAGAGCGTTCCAAAGCGTTGGTGGCAGAGCAAGAAAAGGCTTTGGAGGCCGAGAAAGCGGCCGTCAAAACGGCTCAGGAAAGTCTAGAAAAAGCAAATCAAGCCGCAGTTGCAAAAGAAAAAGAAATGCAAGCCGCGATGTCCGGTATCGCCGACCATGAGAAGGCAATGGCGGAAACGAAAGCTGCCATCGATGCCGCCACGCAAAAACTCGCTCAACTGACCACGGAACTAGAACCTAAGAAAAAGGCCCTTGGCGAGTTGGAAAAACAAAACATGGAGGCCAAAGGGACCGTCGCGAATTCCACTCAGGCGCTCGCTGGAGTCGAAGAGAATCAAAAGGCTGCAGTGATCCGATTGGAGGAACGGAAAAAGCGGGTGGAAAGAGAAAATGAACTGCTGACGGCCGTTCAAGCAAAGAACGTGTCCACCAAAAGCCAGAGCGAGTCGATCCGCTTTGCCGTGCAGGCGATTGCATTTGCTGGACCCGACAAAGTTGCTGCGACGCGGGTCAAAGACAAAGCGCTTACCAATGTGGTCGATTTTTTCTCGACCGAAACACTGGAGCGAATGGGGTCCCTGGCAATTGGTAAACCTATCGCGACGGGGGGTGAATTAGCAACAGTGACCGCTCAGCAACAGCAAGGATCGTGGCAACAAGAAAGCGTGTGGACGATGCCGTCGATCGTCATGGACCGCGCGACGGCGCTTGCTTTTAGCCCAGACGGTACTTCCCTCGCGATCGGTAGTGGGCTCGCGAGCCGCGGTGGCCAATTGTCGATCGTTTCCGTAGCCGACGGATCGCCCATCAAAGTTCTACCGGATCTGCATAGCGATACACTGCTCGGTCTGGCTTACTCGCCTGATGGGCGATGGCTTGCAAGTTGCGGTGCAGACAAGATGACAAAGCTATTGAGCGCC
>JANODW010000708.1:0-2237 GCA_031412875.1 Pirellula sp.
ACCGGTGCCGCGTCTGTATCGGACCCCAAAAACTCGCAGGTGCCCGAGGTCGCAGTCATTGGGTGCGACGGGTTCACTGCTAGCGATCGAAATCCGTCGTTGCACGGGTTATTCGAAAGGAGTTCCTGAAGCTGCCTGCCGACTCCCCGGTTGGGGGGTAAACGAAGAACGTTTTCAGCGGACTTGCTCAAATAGGTGACACTGCCATCCGTGCTGTGTGAAAAAAAAGCCAGCTCGTCCTGGATGGATTCGGCGAGAAAGGGCATGAATTGGTTGGGTTCGGTCAAGAAAAATCCAACGCCGATGGGGCTGCCAACAGATTGCGAGCGATTGTCGGTGGACATGAACACTACTCCGTACGATTAAAAAAATGACGATTTCGGAAAAGCGAAGCGGCGCTTCGGAATACCGAATAACGCGTCCTTTAATCGGTGGTTCCGCACATGTTTGATAAAGAATTATAAATAAAACCCTAATTACCCACTGCAGGAGGGTTGTCAGGTTGGATTCGACTGCCGGCTGCTTGGGTACCTCAGTACTCACCCTTGTACTAATCTTGAAAAAACATTAGGTTCCACGTTTTTGACGGGCACTCTTGTTACATCGCTGAGTCTTTGAGCCCAATCACTCCATGAGCCAGTTTCTATTCCACTACGTCCGGCTTGAACCTCCAACATGGGTGTTCTTGTCCACGCTTCTGGTCATTGGACTATTTTTGATGTTTCATCGGTTTTGGTCGCTCCGAAACCTGGACATCCTGATGATCCTGGCGTTCACCCCGGGAATGATGTTGGTATACGAGGGGGATCAAGCCCTGCGCAAAGCGCAGGTGGCTGTTGTGCCCAGCGTTGGTGTGCCTGGGGTTGGGGTGCCTGGCATTGGAGAGGCGAGTTCCGGGGGAGCGGGGAGTGCAGCCGGAATTGCTAGCGGGAATAATGCTAGCGGGAATGGGGTGGAGCCGCCGGCGAATGCGAGGGAGGGCAGTATTGGCCCAGCGGTCGCTTGGCCCGCGGAGCGACTTCTTTATTGGGGTTTTGTTTGGCTGTTGGCTTGTTCGTGTTTAACCGTGATCCGGATGTTGTTGGATACGACGATTGTTCGCAGGCCGCTTTTGGATCCCAACTTAAGCAGTGGCGGGATGCTTTTCTTGGGGACATCGTTGTTGGTGTATTTAATGGTCAATGTGGCGACGAGCAGTCCCGTCGATCAACGCCGCAACAGTCAAGAAATAGGTCCTGGGTACGTATTGTTGAGCGCGTTGCCGCAGATAGCGACCACTCCTGAAAACACGCCGCGGGTGGGAGAATCGTTGGAGGCGCCCCGCAGTAGTTTGCGTCTGAGCTTGGCCAGGGTGTTAGCCATTGGAGCCAATCTCACGTTGGTTTTTTGCATCTTGGCGATTGGCTATTGGCATTTTGGCAATTTCAAGACAGGGGTAGGGGCGGTGACGTTTTATTTGTTGCTCCCTTATACAGCCCAGTGGACGGGCTATTTGGACCATGTTGTGCCGGGTGCTCTGTTGCTTTTGGCGCTGTTGATGTATCGGCAGCCCTTTGTCGCGGGGATGTTTCTCGGATGTGCAGCGGGCGTTGTTTATTATCCGTTTTCTCTGTTGCCGCTCTGGTGTAGCTTTTATTGGCAACGAGGGATCAAGCGGTTTGCGGGCGGCTTTTCTGTTTCTATTGTTGCCCTGGTTGTCACCATGATTTTGCTTCACCCGAACAATCGCTTGTTGCATCTAAGCCACATGTTCGGATTCAAGCAGGTCGCGATGAGTGGGATGGAAGGCATCTGGGGCTTGGGATGGTATCCCATCATGCGCATTCCGATCATTGTCGTTTTCGTCCTGCTCAGCATCTCGTTTGTGGTTTGGCCGGCGCAAAAGAATCTTGCAACTTTGTTGAGTTGCTCGTCAGCGATCATGGCAGCCACTCAGTTCTGGCATGGATTTGGCGGCGGACTTTATTTGGCTTGGTTTGTTCCGTTGGCCATGCTGACGATTTTCCGCCCCAATCTGGACTATTGCATTGCGCTGGAAGTGGTCCGGCAGACACGTCGAAAAAATCGCAAAGTGGTGGCTCCGATCGAGACCCCGGCCGAGAGCACCAACCCCGCCGCTTAGGGGAGCGGAGGGTGCGATACCACCGTAGGATGGGACCTTTGTCCCGTCCGATTGTTTGTCCGTTTGTTTGTTTGTTTGTTCGTTCGGGACAATGGTCCCAAACTACGGGGATTTC
>JANODW010000709.1:0-4556 GCA_031412875.1 Pirellula sp.
CGGGTCTGCAAATGTCAGCCATCGACATCGATCGGGATGGAGACATCGATTTGGTCTGCCCCGGGAAATCAGGTTTATATTTGTTTATCAACCTCGGCCGGACGCCGATCGAAAAGTGATTGGTCCTGCAGTCGTTAGGCAGCAGGGGTTGCCTAACGGCAGTTAGCACTCACCTTAGCGGAACGGCGCAAGCCGTCCGGTCAGAACCTGTAAAGAACCTCTGCCATCTCAGCCGCGCCACTGGAGGGCTCGCGGCCTGCCGCTTACGAAAGTGATTGCCGATTGGCCTTTCGGCGTCGAGCTGCAACCAAAAGGAGAGTGGCAGCAGCGAGGGAAGCGAGACCGAAGCTGCTTGGCTCGGGAACGGCGGTGATGCCATCGATGTATCCTTGAAAGCTCGTGACTCGCGTGAAGACGCTGATCGCGCCGTAGCCCAGGTTGTTCGTATTGCCGGAGCCGAGCACTTGCGATTGGCTTGCGATCCCCGAGTTGATACCGGCCAACTTCCATTCGCCATTTTCAAAGATGAATAAGCCACCACCGCTATCGCCGGAAGCCAACTGATATTCATGGGACGTCACGGTTGCACTGCCAATGGTATTTCCAATCCCGAATTGTGAGGGGCCATCGAAATCGGTCACGAACGCGGAGTTTTGCGCTCCTACTTGGCCCGACGTTCCGTTATTGAAATTGAATACGCTGTCAATAACATTGGTACCTGCTCGCTGGATAGCGGGTAGGTCCAAGGCGCCAACGCTGCCAATCCCCCCAAGACCAAATCCGGTGATTGTGGCCAATTGACCGATATCGCCGCTGCCGCGATAAATCGATGCGGGAGCGACGCCGACGACGGCAGTATTGAGTCGTACCAACGCGACGTCAAATCCAAAACCCAAGTTGCTACCGTTCGCAAGGAAAGTCGGGTGTCGAATGATTTCGGCAACACTGTATTGTGTACCCGTTCCACGCACTTGAAAGTTATTGACTGCCCCAACGTGGCCCACGGTCAAAACCCAGTTCGGCGCGATCAGCGTTCCAGACCCGCCTTCTACGAATCTTCCGATGGAGTCAAATTGCGATTGCTGAGCCAGGGTCTCGTAGGTCGCAACGCGTCCATCCACCATGATGCCCGCTTGGGCCTGTGGCAGCGACATCGTTCCGAAAGAAAAAAGGGCGGCAAAAGCCCAACGGAAAGTTATACACTTTTTCATACTTCGACCTAGAGAAAACGGCATTCGACAACCTTAACTTCAAAGAGTGGGCGGGTAATCTTAAGTTAGTCGTGGGGCTAACGAGCACAAGAGTTTCTCTGGAAAAATAGAAGTTTTATAGAGTACGTTCAGGATTTGTTGAATTAATAAGCCGGAACGACTGGGATTTATCAATGCGACATCGCATAAGTGAGAACATTGATCGCGAGGGCATACGCGTCGATGGAGAAACGCTGGAAGAATTCTTGGTCGTCTCCCTCGCGTTCCCAGCCGTCTGCGATGTCTGTATTGTGAGTAGCGACGGCGACCAGTCGTCCCCGGTCGTCGTTGAGCCCTCGGAAATGGACTTTGGAAAGGTCCGCATCGCCACCGTTGGGGCGTTTATGGATCCAGGCTGGATCGTAGCTAACACCGTTGGTTCGATAGAATTGGATCGCCGTTATTTGGGGGCACTTTTTGAGAGGGTAGACGGCATTCAAAATAGGATGGTCCTCGGGAATATCGAACCACTTCCAATGGGGAGCAACCCCCTTCATATTGTCCTCAAAGTTATCCCATTCGGCTTGCCCCCAAAAGTCGTCCACCCAGAGAAAGCCTCCGTTGTCGAAATACTTTTTGAGTCCGCGCATTTCGCTTTGAGTCAATTGCTGCCAACCCGGATCGCTCATGAATGCGAATGGATAGTCTAAAAGTTTGGCGTCATCGAGCCGCAGAAGCAACGTCCCTTGGTTTGCTTTGATGGTGGTCAATTGGTTGAGCCGCCAAGTGAGGTTTTTAGCCCCGACCGGATGGTCTGTTGCCCAACGAGGAATCCAGCCGGCGTCGCCGCGGTAGTAGGCTTCTCCGTTGCCACCCGCGCTGTCGTAGACGATTCGCACGAACGTAAAGTGGTCTGGCTGGAACGTCGTCAAATCCAAATCGGATTGTTGGGAGATCGCTTTGCCTAAGAAACAGGCAGACAAAAAGGCGAAGGCAATTTTGATGGGCATCGGATTCCCATGGAACAAGTTAAAAGAAGAATCGCACGCGTGCTTCAATCGATTGTACACGTTTCGATGGAACGTGTATCGATTGAGCTAGTATCGTGATTCTGTTTCGCGATTGATACGTCGAACGATCGTCGCTTTTGCTTTTTCGTCCATTTCGTAGGCGATCATGCAGCCTTGAATGAATGTCTTCAGTCGCAGGGTTTGGCTGAGGGCGGCATCGAGCCGTCGATCGCGACTTCGCATGGGTTGGATCTCAAGATTCAGCAAGGTGCAAACGTTGACATGATTTTCGTTTCGCCCAATCGTCATTTCAACTTCGACGAATTCTATGGAAACGAGAAACTTGCCGAGTCTTTCATTTTGGGAGGCAGGAATGGGTGCTTTTTTGCAATCCACTTCCAACGATATTTTGCTGCTGTCTACGTTTTGGATGGTGGCGTGCAGTTCGTTGACAAGTCCTTTGAGCTTTTCGAGCACGACGCTCCGGGGTGCGTTGATTCCGAGTTCGAACTTTTCGACGAGTTCTTGAGTTGGTCTTCGCCAAGACCACCAGGAAGAATTGCGAGGTTGATCGGCTGGGTGTTTGGATTCAAGTTTGGATGCCATCAGGTCGAGTCCCAATCCAACCACGCGGTCGCGTCCGCTTTGTTTTGCAATGAGGAGTCCTTGGTCGGCGCGTTCGAGGACCGATTCACTTGTATCGCCGGGTAGGACCGTGCTAACACCGAAGCTTGCAGTGATGCATGCGTTTCGTATCGCGGGAATAGGGGTCCGTTGCAGTCGTTTTCGGATGGCTTCTGCCCAGGCTTTGGCGGCCGAAAAATCGCATTCGCTGCAAAGCAAAACAAATTCCTCTCCGCCGAATCGCGCGACGAAGTCGGTTTCTCGGCAGGAATCCTTTAAAACCTGAGCGAACACGATGAGCGCTTCATCGCCGACTTGGTGTGAAAACGTGTCATTGATCCGTTTGAAAAAATCGATATCGCAGATGATCACGCTACCAGGGCGATTGGTGCGTTGGTGGTAGGCGACGAAATCGGGGAGTTGGCGATTGAGTTCGCCTCGATTGGGGACTTTGGTCAATTGATCTTGGGTGGCGCGTTCTCTCAGGTGAACGATTTTTTCTTCGAGAACTGCGGTCTCGCTGGTATCCTCGAGAATCATGGCGGCACCGCATTGGTGTCCAGCATCACTGAGCACTGGGACCACCTCGACTTGCACATGCAGCACAGGCTGCCCCTCCCTGCAAATGGTTAGCCGCTCGCGGATCTTTTCACCGAGTTGCATCACTGCATGAAACGGGCATCGGGATTGATCGAGAGGGATGCCTTCCAGATCGCAAAGTGACGCGATGCTGGTGTTCCATGTTTGCTGGTAGACCGATGCGGCGGAGTTTCCGGTCAGGCGTTCTGCCGTTGCGTTCCAATCGAGAACGCGAAATTCTGTATCGACGAATATGATTCCATTTTGGACGTGGTCCATCATGTGTCGATAGAACGTATCGTTGAGCTTTTGCACCAGTGCGCTTCCGATGCGTTCGCTCAATCCTGATGCGGAGGGAAGCGTGGTATGATCCACTTGGAAAAAGGGGCGATGTTCGCTGTCTTCGAGTTTCCTCAACCAGCGCTCGCTTGCGCTTTCGACGACGTGCGCTTTTGGGTTGAGTACCACATCGGCGAACGAACGGACCAGTCGCGGGTCGAACTGCGTGCCGCTGAGTCGAAAGATTTCAGCCAAAGCCGACTCCTTGGACATGGCGGCTCGGTAGACTTGTTGCATCGTCATCGAGTCGTAAGCGTCGATGATATTGATCAACCTGCTTGCAACCGGGGCAATATCATTGGAGTTGCAATTGTTGGATGAGGCAAAGCTGGTGCCAATCCCCGCCATTGCAAGCTGCAGATCCTTCGAGGCGCCGGCGGCACGTAGAATCTCCATCCCAACTTGGGAGTGGAGGTCCATCATGGCCTGTTCGTTGTCGCTCAGCTTGGCTGGTTTCTGAAGGACACGATCGGGAATTCCAATCTTTCCGATATCATGCAGGAGCCCGACGATTTCGTAGAGTTGCAATTGCTCTTCTGGAAGTTGGCAACTGATCCCCCAAGCGGAAGCCCAAAACGCAACGCGTAGGGAATGGGAAGCCGCCGGTCCGTGTTTGGCTCGCAGTGCGACGTAGAGGCTCGAGACGGGTCCAAGACGGGTGTGCGCCAACTCGTACTGGAATTTCCAGTTCGCCGCAGCGTCCGCAGAATCGCCGATCGGCATTCGAAGGAATGCCCACGGGTTCGACTCGGCGGCCGTTAGCGAGTTTACTTGGGTCGTGGGGGAACCGGACATCGCTTTACTGGGAAAGGGG
>JANODW010000710.1:0-2443 GCA_031412875.1 Pirellula sp.
GCGCTGCCGTCACCGGCGCGCAGACCTCTCTCGATCCGTCCGAGTTGCGAACATGGATCGCCAACTCCATCTACGGCGGACATGCGTTCGGCTTCTCCGCCAAAGGCCGCAGCCGCGGTGAGGAATTTGAATTGCTCATCGCGAACCGGGAGAAGGTGCTGCCATGGATCCGTGAGTACTCCCCCATGGCGCTGGTCACCCAAGACGACCCAAGCCTATTCCTCGAGTACCCCAACCAAAAAACCGAACCGGTCTTTGGCGGCAAAGAGCCCGACCCCACCCACTCTGCCCTCTACGGAATCGAGTTCGCCAAGCGATGCAAACAAGCCGGGGTCCCGTGCATCGTTTCCTATCCTGGACAACCCAACGCCGAATTCAAAAACTCGATCGATTTCCTGATAGCCAAGCTTAAGGCAAAGTAGCAACGCTTTAGGCATGGCAATGCACAATTGGCAAACCGTCAGTCCACTAAGTTCGGCTTATGATCACCCTAGAGGACATTTCGGTTGGCGAGACGATTCCAGATTTTCGATTGCTTCTCGAGCTTGGTCGAGGAGCTTTTGCGAGGGTCTTCTTAGCGCAGCAGCTTTCCATGCAGCGCATGGTCGCGTTAAAGATCACCGAACGAGCGAGTATCGAATCTCCGCTGTTATCCAATTTGGATCATCCCAATATTGTTCGGGTGTACGATGAGAGATGCGTCGACGGACTCTCGCTGCTGTACATGCAGTACATTCCTGGCAAAAGCCTACGGCAAGTGATCCACGCAGCGCACTTGGACCAAGATGTTCCCTGGACCGGTTCGAAATACGTGGAGCATGTTGCAGCCACGCTGATTGCGATTGGAGAAACGCCCATCCATGCCGAGAGCGTTCGAGCGCTCAACGGCCTGTCGTGGTCCGAGACGGTCGCATGGCTCGGTGCGCGGATTGCTCATGCGTTGGAACATGCCCATGCCAAGCGAATTTGGCATCGCGATATCAAACCGGAGAATATCTTGATCGCTGCCGATGGGCGCCCCATGCTGGCGGATTTCAATCTCAGTTTCGGCGGTGGGATTGTCGCCGGTCATCGCTTGGAAGAGTTTGGTGGCAGCTATCCCTACATGTCTCCGGAACATATCGACGTGCTCCTCGCCAGAGCGGCTCCGGAATCGGTCACGGCCCCCAGCGATCTGTTTTCGATGGCCGTGGTTTTGATGGAACTGTTGACAGGCGCTCGACCTTTTCCATCGGTGGAATCCGGTCCCGACGCGTTGCGACTCTTGCGGGACTCCCGGTCGAAAATCCCGGCTATCCATGATCGGAAACAATATCCAGAAGGACTCGTCCAAGCGATCCTCGGTTGCTTTGCGCCCCACCCACAAGACCGGCCGAGCGCCAAGCAAATGGCTCGTTCCCTACTGGTTTGCACCGAGAGCAAGGTGCATCGATTGCTCTATCCGGACGCGAAGAGCTACGCGGCGCGATGGCAAGCCCACCCGATGACCTGGTTGATCGCGCTGGGTTTGATTCCCAATGCGCTCGTGGCTGGGCTCAACATCTGGGCCAACCATCGCCTAACCATCCATAACTTCGACCAAACTTTTTTTCGCGAAACGGAACTGCTACCGGTCAATCTGGTTGCATTCGCCGCTGGGCTAGCCATCTCGGTCTGGATCCTATGGCCGATCGCGGCGGGCTTCCGAGCGACACGCCGTGGGCCGCCCCTGCCACCGGCCAAAAGGCACGCGGTCGCGTCGCGATGTTTGTTTGCGCCCTTCTTGTCGGCAGGCAATATATTGCTCCTGTTCTCTATTTCAGGGCTCGTTTTTCCTCTGTGGAATCAATGCTCATCGCAGAGCCGCGTCACGTCGACCGATATTCTGGGCTTCTTCTTGTCCCAGGTCCTGCATGGCTTAGTCGCAGCCGGTTCCACGTTGGTGATCACGGCGCTGGTAACCGTTCGCGCTTTTTATCCCAAATTCCTCTGTCCGGACGAATCGGAGGCAGAGCAGCATGAATTGGATCGCTTTCAATGGTGGCTTTTGGCAGCCACGAACGTGATGGGGGTCATTCCATTGTTCGCGCTTCTCAGCTTGGTCATGGCGGACCAGTTCGACAAAAGCGTATTTCTCGCATTGGCGACGGCGGGTTTTGCCAGCCATTTGCTGAGTTCATTTTTGACGCCGGTTATCCTTGCATGCGTCCGGTCTCTGCGTTTCGCGTTGTCACCTACCGTCACGTTGTTGCAACGCGGGGAGTGAAGCCTACAATCGTAACGCAACAACCTGTCATGGCGCTATCGAATCGGTCTGTAAGCCAACGTAGCCTATGCGTTCCCATCCAACGACGGACGAACCTCCCGTGAGACCTAACTCCCTTTTGATTCTTCTCTTTATCGTGCTATTCCAATCGGCCAACCTACAGCGATGCTCCGCCAACTATGCAGAGCGTGTTTTTCA
>JANODW010000711.1:0-18144 GCA_031412875.1 Pirellula sp.
GGCCTGGACCACGCATACCACCGCGTCGTTGTCTTCCTCGCAGGGGGCGATCTCTACAGCGTCCTCATGGAAGGCAAACGGGAGGCTGCTCAAGTGCGTGCAGAACTCATGAAAGGGGGCATGTCCGAAGGCGAAGTCAGAACCATGCTTCTAAGTATCGAACCGCTCAGGTTAGCAAGCCGAATCGATCCCGCCAAAACATGGCTCTTCTCCGCCCTGTACGATGAAGTTGTCCCGCCCAGAAACGCGAAGTTGTTTGCCGAGGCAACCCGCCTCGCACCAAGCCATCATTTGGAGATGGAAGCGAACCACTATTCAGGCGTCGTTTTCTTGCCCCTCGTGACGCAGCAAATGGCCGACATCATGTTTGAAACGGAACCAGCGCCCCCGCTTCGCAACCTGAACAAATAGCCCATGCGTTAGGATTGGCGCATGCACCTGAATCGCCCCATGCTACAATGCTTTCCTGCACTTTGATTTTGTCCTCTTTCGTCGGAGTTTGATCTTTCCATGCTAACCTTCACCGGAAAAGGTACTTCGCAAACTTGCAATGGCGTGACCCGCCGCGATTTTTTGCAAGTGGGATCGTTGGGAGCGATTGGACTGGGATTGCCGCAGTATCTATCCGCAGCCGATGCAGGGAAAGTGGACCCGTCCAAAAGCAAACGCTCGGCCATCATGATTTTCAATCTGGGTGCCCCCAGCCAGATCGATACGTTCGACATGAAACCAGACGCGCCCGCCGAAATACGCGGTCCGTTCAAACCGATAGCAACCAACGCGCCGGGAATGCATATTTCCGAAATCCTCCCGCTGCATGCCAAGATTGCAGATAAGTTTTCGCTGGTGCGGTCATGCTTCCATCGCGGGGCCGCCGTGCATGATGCAGGTTGGCAAATCATGCAAACCGGCAGGCAGTTCGCCGGCGGCGTCAACACTCCGCATGTTGGCTCCGTTGCCAGCTACCTCCTCGGACGCCGCTCGGATTTGCCACCCCATGTCGTGCTTCCTGAAATCATGGGTCGCGGCGGCGGCAACCTGCCTAACGGCCAAGCGGGCGGGTTCCTCGGCAAATCCCAAGACCCATTTGCCCTGATGGCGGACCCAAGCAAAAAGGATTTCAAAGTTCCCGATTTGCTCCCTCCCGAAAACATCGGTACCGCTCGTATCGATCGGCGTCGTCGCATGCGAGACGTCGTCGACAATACGATCCGAAATTTTGAAACGAGCGAATCGGCCAAGCTCATGGACGACAACTTCCAATCCGCCTACCGATTGATGACCAGCCCAGACGCAAGAAACGCATTCGATCTCAATCAAGAGCCGATGTCGGTTCGCGAACGGTACGGAATGCACCGCTTCGGGCAATGCTGCTTGCTATCCCGACGCTTGGTCGAGGCAGGCGTTCGCTTCGTTACGATCAATACGTTCTTGACCGTATTTGATGAAATCAGTTGGGACATCCACGGGAGCAAGCCATTCACGTCAATCGAAGGAATGAAGAACGTCGTCGCGCCGATGTACGATCAAGGGTATTCCGCGTTGATCGAGGATCTGCACCAGCGCGGGATGTTAGACGATACATTGGTCTGCAATCTGGCAGAGTTTGGCAGGACTCCGAAAGTGAACCCCGCTGGGGGACGCGATCATTGGCCTCAATGCTTTACCGTATATTTCGCAGGAGGTGGCGTCCAAGGAGGACGGATCGTCGGCGCGAGCGATCCGATCGGCGCCGTCCCAGTAGAGAGACCAACGGAACCGCCTGAAGTGGTCGCGACCATCCTGCATTCGCTCGGGCTCAACGTCGAAAGCCACTTGCCAGGCCCCGCAGGCCGCCCGTTTCCATTGGTGGACTTCGGGTATCGCGAAATCAAAGAACTGTTCTAGAGCGAACGGCATGCTCAAAGCGATCGTGTTACCCAAGGCCCTACCGTAGGATGGGACCATTGTCCCGTCCGTCTGTAAATTCGAACTAGTCTGTAAATTAGGGCTAGTCTGTAAATTCCGGCTAGTCTATTAGTTCGGGATAGTTTTTTCGTTCAGGATAGTTTGTTCGTTCGGGACGATGGTCCCAAACTACGGTTGGTTTATTTCAGCCTGCCGCTCGCCTTATGCCGCTTCCATGGGGCAGGATCGCATGAGCTTAAACGAGACGATGCAGCGTTGCTTCATCCAACGCGTCATCGCATCGAATACGCGTTCCCGTTGCAGATCGTCATGCAGATCGTGCCGGCAACCGTGCCACGCTTTGAAAGCGGCCATTCCGTTGGTCGCTTCCGCGAACGCCAAAGAAGCTTTCGGGCAAGTCAACGTGTCGTCGGATCCATGCATCACGAGTGTCGGAGACTGCAGCAAGTGGGCATTGTTCAACGCCCATTCTCCGCTGTCGACCAAATTGGCAGCCAGCCGCAAGGACATATTGCGGTGCACCCAGCGATCTCTCAAATAAGCGTCTTGAGCCCTGCGATCTTGACTCAATTTGGTTGCGACGATGGGCGTTTTGATGCGCCAGTTGGGGACCTTCGTCGACAACCATCGGCCGGCGTCCATGACGCGTTCACGTGGCATTTCCGCAGCTCGCAACATGGGAGAGCTGATGATCAACCCCATCGTCGGCTCCACTTCATGGGGTCGCCTCATCGCCAAGTTGAGTACCAAATTGCCCCCCATGCTATGGCCAAAGAGAAACTGTGGGATTCTTGGGAAGCATTCGGTTGCGTACTGCAAACTCACCGCTACATCATCCAAAAGCTGGTCATAGGAGTCGATGCAACCCCGACGGCCAGGACTTCGTCCATGCCCTACCAAATCGAACGCTTGGACGGCGACTCCCATACTGGCTAAGGCCGTTCCCATTTCGCTGAACCTGCCTCCATGCGCTCCAAAGCCATGCACCAGCGTCAACGATGCCCAAGGCGAAATCGAAGCGGGAGCCCAAGAGTGGCAATATCGCTCCCCTCTGGCAACCGAGATCGATCCAGAAATGGTTTCAACAGGGGAAAGGTAAACGGAGGATGGATAGGAATGCACGCGATGGATTCTCCTGGGACAAGGAATCCAACTCCCTCTCATCAGGCTTGCCGCCCAGGGGGTAAGAGTCGTTGGATATCCATTGAGATCGGCCAGCATTCTCGGAAAAGTTAGACATTCATGGCAAACATTTCCGCTTGAATTGCAAGATTGGCTCAAGGAAACCATTTTCCCAAAGCAAAACGCTAAGGAACGCTTTCAATATGCGCGCAAAAATTGTGCATTGGCTAGCGTTTGCACAGTTTTTGCACGCGATCAGCGCGAATCTGTGAGGGCGTTCCGAATTAGTCCCAAGGGATGGGACGATGGTGCCGATAGTCCGTTCATACGCCGATAACCATAACGGAATTATTTTCATTTATGTCGTCGAACATTGCAGAATCACTTCGCATCTCTATGCAGAACTTGGTCTCCAGCCGGAGCCGTGTGGAAGCTCCGTGCGCAATCTCGGAAACCACTCTGATCCGAAACGGATCGTTTTGTGGCAGGCGATTCTCTTTGGCAGGTTTCAGCCTCGTCTGGTTTCAGGAAGAGGGGCAGGTCAAGCTTTACAACCCCGAAGGGTCGCTGGAGCATTCTTGTTCGGTGAATCAGTTTTGCATGACTTGGTCGCAAATCGGTTCCCGCGAAAACCGCCGCGCTGCTTAGCAAACTCGCTTACACCTACCGAGTCCTCGTATTCTGTTCGGCGAAAGACGGAAATCGGTTGCTGAGATACGAAAATTGGGAATTACTGAACCCATGTGCATAAGGGTTCTCAGGATGATACAATTCGGCACCAGAATTAGTTTGGTGTTTCTGAATGGTTCCCAAAAGAAAGTACGGCATGACAACTGACGGATCAGCCCAAGCGGAATTGGATCGCTTGCAGCGAGCTCGTGAACAAATCCTCGGCCAACTGTCCAAAACGATTGTCGGGCAAGTAGATGTTGTCGAACAGTTACTGATCAGCGTTTTCGCACGAGGGCATTGCTTGCTCGAAGGGGTGCCGGGGCTCGCAAAAACCTTGCTCATCAGCTCACTCGCCAAAACCTTGAACCTGTCGTTCAGCCGAATTCAGTTCACTCCGGATTTGATGCCTGCGGACATTACCGGTACCGAAATCATTGAGGAAAATCGCTCTACCGGTTCGCGAGAACGTCGGTTTATGGAGGGCCCGCTGTTTGCCAACGTGATCCTCGCCGACGAAATCAATCGGACCCCTCCGAAAACTCAGGCAGCACTTCTCGAAGCCATGCAGGAGCGTCAGATCACGATCGGACGCGTTCGCCATTCCTTGGCGGATCCCTTTTTTGTGTTGGCAACCCAAAACCCCATCGAACAAGAAGGAACGTACCCGCTGCCCGAGGCGCAGCAGGATCGATTCATGTTCAAGGTGCACGTGACGTATCCAAGTTTCGCGGACGAGTTTGAAGTGGCCCGACGAACGACCGGCAAAAGCGCTTCCGAAATCCAACCTGTCCTCAGCGGCGAAGAAATTCTGAGCTTGCAAGAATTCATTCGAGGAATCGAGGTTTCCGAAAACGTCATTCGCTACGCGCTTGCGATTGTGCGACAAACCCGCGTCGGACAAGAAGGGATCCCCGATTTTGTGCGAGAACAAGTCGCATGGGGGGCCGGCCCTCGCGCTGTCCAGTTCTTGATCCTCGGCGCAAAAGCTCGGGCCGCTTTGTCCGGCAGATCCCACGTGGACCCCGCTGACGTGCAGTTTTGCGCTAAGCCTGTGTTGCGACACCGCATGGTGGTCAATTTCGCTGCAGAAAGCGATGGCATCACCAGCGACGCCGTCATCGAACGCATTCTTTCCAACACTCCGACCGCCCAAGACGAATTGCTACGCGATGCCAGATTCCAAAGAATACTTGCATCCTGAAGCCATACGACGCATCGCGTCGATGGAGCTTCGAGCACGCAATATTGTCGAGGGTTTTTTGTCCGGCATGCATCGCAGCCCTTACTTTGGCCAGTCGGTCGAGTTCGTGCAACACCGGCAATACGTCCCAGGCGACGATCTTCGCCATATCGACTGGAAAGTCTGGGGCCGTCAGGACCGCTTGGTGATCAAACAGTACGAAGAAGATACCAGCCTTCGATGCACGTTGTTGCTAGACGCGTCCGCCAGTATGTCCTATGGGAACGGACCCCTAAACAAATTCGACTACGCCGCCACGCTGTGCGCTTGCTTGGCTTTTCTTACCCTGCGACAACAAGATGCCGTGGGTCTGACCGTCTTTGATCAAAAGATTCAGTCCCGACTGCCATGGCGAACCAGCCGCTCCCATCTGCAAAGCATCTTTCGTTCCCTGCAACAAACCGCTCCTAAAGACAAAACCAACCTCACCAAAGTCTTCCGGGAAATCAATGATACCTACCCCAAACGATCCTTGATGGTGATCGCTTCGGACTTCCTGGGCAGTGAAGCGGAAACACTCAAGGGACTCGCCGCGCTCAAACGCTCCGGCCACGATATCCTCGTCTTTCACGTCATGGATGATGACGAATTGGACTTTCCGTTCAATGACCCAACGCGATTCGAAGGGATGGAGACCTCCGATGCACTCACATGCAACCCGCGCGCATTGAGAGACGGCTACTTGGAATCCCTCCAACGATTCCTAGACCGCGTGCGACATGCCTGCGCGAGCTACCAAATCGACTATCAATTGATCCGTACCAGACAACCGATCGACGCAGCCCTGACGGCCTACCTTACCTCGCGTATGGCTCATATGAGGAAGAAATAACGGACTATGCAATTCGTTTTCCAACCGCTCGCATGGGGTTTCTTGCTGGTGCTGCTGCCGTTGCTGATCCATTTGATCAATCTGGTACGGCAACGGCGGACCCAATGGGCTGCCATGGAATTCCTCATGGAAAGCTATCGGAAATTGCGCCGATGGGTATGGCTCAAACAAGCGTTGCTGATCGCGTCGCGAATGCTCGCTGTCGCAATCGCCGTTGCCATGCTCGCGCAATGGGTGAGCGGATCGCGATGGCTGGCCATCATCAGTCAATCGACCACCCACCACTACGTGATCCTCGATGACTCCGCGTCGATGAGCGACACCTCCTCCAAGGGAACCGCCTACCAATCCGCTCTCGGAGCCGTCCAATCGATCGTCTCGACCGCCAATACGCAAGACGGTTCTCATCTGCTGACAGTCGTCCGATCTTCACGCGCTGCCATCGCATCCTCGCGGACCAAGAGCACTCCAACAACTGCTTCTACAAATACGGCTTCGGCGAATGCAAATACGGGTTCGGCTGACACCGCTTCCAAAGGGGCGTCGACCAAGGATCGTGGGTCGGAAACCACGCAAGCGGACTCGGTCGCAGAACTGCTTTCGCGAACCATCCCTTCCGATCCGACCAGCTTGCTCAGCAAGATCAATGCAACGGGTCCAACAGCCATGGATATCAGTCTGGCCGACTCGATCGAATTGATCGCACCCCTAGTGCAACAAGCCAGTTCCGAGAAGGCAATCGTCTATGTGATGAGCGATTTCCGAACGAAAGACTGGAGCAATCCCGCGCTGGTTCGGCAACAGCTTCTTTCTATCCCAACCTCCAATGTAGAATTGCAATTGATCGATTGCGCCCCCGAACGCCACGACAATTTGACGCTCGTCTCGGTGTTGCCGCAGCAAGAAGTTCTCGCGGCAGGCGTCCCGGCGATGATCAATATTTCGGTTCGAAACAATGGCATCGCCCCGATTCGCAACGTGGCGGTGCGTGTCACCTCTGCAGACTACGGCGATCGAACACTCGAACCAGCCCCTTCAACCCCGTTCTCAGGTGCGACCACGGAACTCCCTCCGGTCATCATCGATCGAATCGAACCCGGCGAAGTGGTGACGCGACACATGCAAATCTTGTTTCCAAAAAGCGGCTCGCATGTCGTCGAAGCCCAATTGCCACCCGACTCGCTGATGGCGGACAACAAAGCAAGATGTGTTTTGGATCTGCAAGATGGCCTCCGAGTCCTCTTGATCGACGGCGACTCAACCGGAAAGCACGCGTTGTATTTCGAATCTGCACTCAACCCAGGAGGGAATGCCAAAACCGGACTGTTGGTATCGCGAGAAGGCCCCGAATTCCTGCGAGACTCGGACATCGCAGCCATCGAAAACTACGCCTGCATCGTGATGCAAGCCGTCCCATCGCTCGACCCTCGGGCGCTTGCTAACCTGCACAAATACGTTTCCAAAGGGGGCGGCTTGGCCATTTTCTTTGGCGAACAAATGTCGATGGCGGACTACCTGCGTTACAACACGCTGTGGACCAAACCCATCGCAGGGGCAGACAACACCACCCCACTAGTACCCTTCACCATCAAAGGAGCTTCCGAACTTCCGCAGATTCCCGGCGACTCCAAACCCGACCTGATCGCAGACAACCACCCGGTTTTCGAAGCGTTCTTTGGCTTGAGCAATTCCCCCTTCCAATTCGTTCGCGTAGCAAAATTCCTGGAGCTTGATAACCCATCGGACGCAATCGCTTCCAACTGGAAATCGGTCGCAACGCTGCGAAACGGAAAGCCCTTGATCATCGACCACTCCCTAGGCGAGGGACGTGTGCTTTTCGGCCTCACGGCTTTCGATCGGCAGTGGACAAATTGGCCGCAAGACCCCACCTTTGTCGTCGCCGCTCTGAAAATGGTCGGCTACCTCTCTTCTTTCCGAGCGCCCGAAACGGCTCGGGCTGCAGGCACTCCCATGCGTTGGGATTTTTCTTCGCAAGAGATGCTTCCGGAAATCCAAGTGCTCTGTCCTCCTCCCAACGGAACAGGGGCCAAAGCCATGCTGAGCGTCAACGCTATTCCCGCAGGCGAGTCCGCCTTCCAAGCATCCTTGAGCGCGTTCTCCAACCAAAGTAGCGAAGAGTCCACGCGTGCTATTATCTCCTCCGGCAATTTCGAATGGTGGGGAACGTCCATCCAAGGTGATCGCGTTGTGAAGAACATTGCTCGCAACACACCGCCATCGGAAGGTGAAACTGAAAAGATCTCAAGCATCGACCTCAATCGCACCTTGAGCGGTGTCAAATTCGCATACAAATCGGCCGATTCACTCGGCTCCAATACCGCTTTAGCAGGCTTCGCAAATCGCAACATGCTCTTGATGGCACTCCTGTTGGGCGTCCTCCTATTCGAGCAATGGCTAGCCTGGAGCGCCTCCTATCATGTGAAAAGCGGCAGACGGTAAGGAATGAGCGATAAGCAATAAGCCCCCCCAAACCCTTACTCCAAAACCCTTACTCCTTACTCCTTACTAAAAAATGCCTCCCCTATCCTTTTTTCAATGCTTTGCCCAAGAAGACATGCGAGTCTTCTATCAGTGGATGCGCATTGAGCAAATGGATCAGTGGATTCACTGGTTTGGTTTGGCATGCTGTCTGATCGGGTTGGTGTCCTACGTTGTTTATTGGTATCGCAAAGACTGGGTGGAGTTGCCCAAGAGCATCGGTTGGACACTGTTGACTTTGCGACTTTTGGCCATCGTTGGCATCCTCATCTTCTTTTTTGACTTGCAAAAAAGGACGGAGCAACGGATGACGCGGGCATCGCGTTTGTCGGTGCTCGTCGATACCAGCTTGAGCATGACAATGCCGCAGCAAGACGAAACGAGCAATAGTTCCGGGTCGTCGCCGAATCGCATTTCTGCGGTACAGCAAAAATTTGCTCAATCACCGTTGTTGAATCAATTGCAACAACAACATGATGTGAACGTATACCGCTTTGACCAGAGCGCGCGTCCGAGCGTCGTCGCATCGTTTTCGAAACCCAAACAAGCGAACTTGGATTCTGAGTCCGAAGGCACACGAACAGAGCTTTGGCGTTGGTTAAGTTGGTTGGCTTTCGCGGGGACGGTCCTTTTAGGGGTGGGAACATTGCTTATGGTGTCCTCGCTGATCGCCCGCGTGTATGGAGACCTTAGACCCGTTTGGCCCTATGTTCTCGTGGGCGCCGTGGTCGCGATGGTATCCGGTTTTGTCATGATCTCGACCTCCATTCTGCGGGCCGACGAGATTGCTTGGAAAAGCCTATGGAGCTTTGAGCCACCTGCCTACGAGACGGCTCCCATGGGGAACGCGGCAATACCCAGTGGACAATCGACAGCTCCGGTCGAACCCAATGCCGTCGCCTGGGAAACGCAGTTGGCGGCAACCGGCGCAGAATCGCGGTTGGGGGATGCCATCAACAGTATTCTGGAGCAGGAGCGAGGCGCACCGCTGGCGGGCATCGTCGTGATATCCGATGGGAGATTCAATGCGGGCATCGATCCTCTCCTGACCATTTCCGAAGCGTCGTTGCAAGGCGTCCCCATCCATACCGTCGGCATGGGAACGGCCAAGAATCCGATCAACGTGCGCATCGTCGATATCGAAGCTCCCAAACGGGTCTTTCCAGGCGATCGATTCAGGCTGACAGCGCTCTTGCAAGCCTCTGGGATGGTCGGAAAACAGATCACGATCCAACTGCGCCGCCGCTCCGGTGCTCAAAAAAATGCAGGGATGGCCATCGAAGAAGAACGGACAGTAACCTTGGAATCGGAGGACAATCTCTCGAGCCTATCCTTTGACATCCAGCCGAGAGAAATTGGTTCATGGATTTATGAGGTCAAGGCTTTGCCGGCCGAGCCAGATTCCAATCCGATCGACGACGCGCTCGAGAGCGAAGTCCGGGTCGTCGAGCCCAAGTCGACCGTGCTGATCATCGCAGGCGGGCCCACTCGGGAGTATCAATTTGTTCGGAATTTGCTCTTCCGAGACCCAACCGTCCAGACTCACGTGTACCTACAAACCGGGGGTAATGGAGTTTCGCAAGAGGCCAAGAAGCTGTTGACCGAGTTTCCAAAAACCAGAGCGGAAATGAGCCTCTACGACTCTGTCATCGCTTTTGATGCCGATTGGACGGCGCTCTCCTTCGAACAAGTCGACACGATGGAAAGATGGATCAGCGAACAAGCCGGTGGCTTGGTCCTGGTCGCCGGTCCCGTTTCCACCCCCAAGTGGGCAGGCAGCCAAGGGAACGGGAATCGTATCGCAGATATCATGCGCAACCTCTCACCGTTGGTTGTCAACACCCGTGGCAGCCGGATGGCATCGATTGGGCGATTCGAAGCGGAAACGGCATGGCCCCTCGAATTCGCATCCGACGCTTGGCAATCCGACTTTGTTCAAGTAGCCAAAACGGTTGACGAGAGTCGCAAAGTCTGGGAACGCTTTCGTGGAGTCTATAGCTTCTTCGCGTGCGATGAACCCAAGCCCGGAGCAACCCCCATCGCTTACTTTTCCGATCCCACCACCATGATCAGCGGCAAAAAACCTATCTATTTGGCAACGCAATTCTACGGCGGTGGTCGCGTTGCATTTCAAGGAGGTGGCGAGTTCTGGAGACTTCGCGAGGTAGGTGAAAGTTACTTCGATACGTATTACACCAAATTGACGCGTTGGGCAGGTCAAGGTCGCTTGTTACGCGATTCCGATCGCGGCATTCTCCTGCTCGATAAACAGCAAGCAATCGTTGGAGAACAAGTGATGGTGCGGGCGGTCCTTCGAGACGCCCAATTTCAACCGACGCTCTTGCCGGATGTCAAAGCAAAACTCGTCGAACCCTCCGGACGTAATACCCAGTTGGTGCTGACACCGATCCCCGACCCGTCTCAACCCGGTGTTTACTTAGGACAGTTCTTTACCAAAGCAACCGGGACCTACGAAGTGCAATTGCCAGTCGGAGGCTTGGCAGACCAACAGCTCTTAACGCAACAAGTATCCGTGCGAGTCCCGGCCTTGGAAATCCAACGACCGCAGCGAAACGATCCATTGCTCATGGAGTTAGCCAGTCGAACCGGCGGAAAATTTTGGATAGGGATGGAGTCACTTTTGCCGACATCATCCGACGCCGTCGGTTCCGTCAACGCAACATCCTCGTCCTTGCCGCAATCGATCGAACCTCGCGATCAGACTACGTATTTACCCGGTTCGCCAGATCGCGAGTTCCAACAAAGGCTGATGGGCGTCTTGATGGCGATGATCGTAGGATGCTTGTCGATCGAATGGTTGATCCGACGGCTAAGCCGGTTGGCTTGATGGCGAAGTGAGTAATCGGACGGTGCGCGACGCCGCAGAGCTAGCGCCCAATGGCACTTATTACCATAGCGGCAGGGCGCAAGCCCTCCGGTGTCGCGTCTGAAATCGCTGCGATTCCTAACAGTTCCCGACCCGGCAGAATCAAATACCAAACACACCCCACCAACTATCGATTGATCGCAACCAAATAACCGATGATCGCCCCGATCAACAACGCCGGAGGAAGAAGTAGCGCGATGGTAAGTCCGATCACCATCCCTTTGCTCGACGGTGTCTTGGTTTTCACCGAGCTTTGTTGAAGCACAGCCATCAAATCGCTTCCCTCGCTCGCATCGCCGCGAGAGTCTACCGCACCCAGCGGGTTTTCAGAAAGATTGCGATGCGATAAGTCAGAATCGTTCGATTGGTTCGACGTTTCTTGACCCATCTCTTCTTGACTGCTAGGCACATCGGCATCCAGCGTTGGCGGTGGAGGCGAAGACCACGGTCCACGCGACATCCTGGGCGGAGTGATCAATGTGGAATCGACCGCCCAAGGTTCCAAGCGAGCCGCTACTTCGGCGCACGTTTGTGTTCGCTTGGTCGGGTCCTTGTCCATCATTTCGGCAATGATGTCGACAAATTCTTCGCTGATGTTCTCCGCAAAACGACGCGGATGGAAGGGCGTTTCCTCCAAGTGCCGACGCACTTTATGGGCCGTGTCCCCACCGGGAAAAGGCACCTTGCCACAAACCGTGTAGTACAAGGTGCAACCGAGCGAGTACACATCGCTCGTTGGCCCTACTGCGAGCGGAGTGCGGATCTGTTCCGGCGAGAGGTAGTCGGCCGTTCCAACGATTTTTCCAGCTCGCGGGTCGTCGATCAGATTGGCTGTAAACGCAGCAAGCCCGACGTCGGATACCTTGGCCAGCCCCTCCGGAGTGACCAGGATGTTCCCTGGCTTGACATCGCGATGCACCATCCCTTGCTGATGCGCGTACTCCAACCCATAAGCAGCTTGCATGATGATGCTGGCCGCTTGCTCTTGCGGAAGTGGCCCTTTGGCCTTGATCAATCGACGCAAATCCATCCCCGGAATATATTCGGTGACGAGATAATGCGTGGTGCCGTCCAAACCTGCATCATAAGCCCGCACCAAAAAAGCACTATCCAGTTTTGCTTGCAAGCGAATCTCGCGTGTGAACGCGTCCACGGTCTGCCGATTGACTCGTCCCAATGGCAATGTTTTCACCGCACATACCCGACCCATCACCTTGTGGATCGCCTTGTATACGTACCCCATGCCTCCTTGGCCGATGAATTCCGTGATGATATAGGGGCCGAGGTTCAGTTTTCGATGCCCCGCGCTGAGCATCTCGGCTTGATACTCTGTCAATGCCCCTTGCTCGATCAAAAGGGTCTGCAGCAATTTGTCTTCCATTTCCAACGAAACGGGCTGGGGCTCCGCGGCGCATCGATATCGGAGCAACCGCATGCAATACTCCCATTGAGAGTCCGCAATGATCCCACTAGCAATCGCAGCCTTACGAAATCTCGATTCCAAACAAATTTACCTTGATAAGGAGATGGGCAACACATTCAGGTCTCGCCAAAAAAAGATTCTATCACCTCCACCGATCTCGCACACCATTGCCTTGCCCCGTTTCTGCAGCTCAAGTCAACCGTAGTTTGGGACCATCGTCCCGAACAAAAAAACACGGGATAAGCTGCGGGAGAAGCGGACGGGACGATGGTCCCATCCTACGGGAGTATTCCTTTTGCTGTTCACCCCTAAAGAATGCTGACGAATCGAATGTTCGGGATCAAGATCGAGCCGTTTCCACTTAAGTTCCCGGTTGCATTTGGTAGACTGGGGCCATGGAAGCCCCTTCGTTCGAAAAGGATCCGCAGACGATCAAATATGACTCCCTTTAAGTCTCCAACCGCGACGTCCTGCTGCATGCTGCTGCTGATCGGCGGCGTGTGTGCGCCGGCCTGCAAACCGTCGTCGTCGTCGTCGCGCACCGGGCCCGCAACGGGGCTCCTTTCCGAGTCCATCAAGAACCAAAGCTCCCTTCCGGTTCGCGATGCAAGCGATCTTTTTTTCGAAAGCAACGAAATACCCAAATTGGTCCTGAAATTGGCCGCCGACCAGGAAGAGAAACTCAACAACGATGCTCGGCAGTACGTTCAGTGCACGCTCATCCAAGATGGCAAGACGCAACTCATCGACGTCGGGCTCAAACTCAAGGGAGCGGCCGGCAGTTTTCAGGACCTGTCTGGAAAACCTGCGTTCACCCTCAATGTGAGCAAGTTTCGAAAGCAGCAGTCCTTCCATGCGATGAAAAAATTTCACTTAAACAATTCGGTCCAAGATGAACTCTATACCAACGAATGGCTATGCTCATCCCTCTGCCACGATGCCGGCTTGCCAGCTCCTCGCGTGACGCATGCCCGAGTTTGGCTCAATGACAGGGATCTGGGTCTCTATGTTCTCAAAGAAGGATTCGACAAGGAGTTCCTAAAACGCCATTTCCGCCACCCGAATGGCAATCTCTACGATGGAGGATTCTGCCAAGACATCGATGTGGATTTAGAAAGGGACGCAGGCGATGGCCCCAACGCCTTGAACGACCTACGAGCCCTGCGAGACGCATGCAACGAAGAAGATCCGGCAAAACGCAAAGAGAAACTTTCACAGGTTTTAGACATTCCAGCTTTTGTGACGTTCATGGCGATGGAAACAATGACTTGCCACTGGGATGGATATGTCTCCAACAGAAACAACTACCGCATCTACTTTGAGCCCACTTCCCACCGAGCCTACTTTTTGCCGCATGGGATGGATCAAATGTTTCAAGACATCGGATTTCAAACTTTTGGTCACACTCCCGCCATGGTGGCGAGCGCACTGCGCAGCGATCCCGAATGGAATTCTCTGTTTCGCAAACGCGTCGCAGAACTGCTCCCTCTTTTCCAAGCCGACCGATTGGCCGGACGAGTCCGGTCGCTCCAGCGGAAGCTCACAAAAGAGATAAAGCAACTGAATCCCGATGGCTTCGAAAGCTACCAACAGCAGGTCGCAGAGTTTGCAAACCGATTGCAGGAGCGATCCCCAATCATTGCGCAGCAACTGACCGAACCGGACCCTCCTCCTCCCGATCCGACTGTGGATGGCGAGCTGAGTTGGATGGAGCTTGCGGTCGGAGATTCAGCCCCCATCCTGGATTGGGAACCGCAGCAACAGACCGAAAACGCCCATCTAAAACAAATAGATGCACCGGAGGGAACGGCTGCGGATTCGGAGAACCAACCGGTCTATGTTATCGCAGCAGGACAAGCCGAAGATTGCATCGCATCTTGGCGAAAAATGGTTAGACTCCGATCAGGCCGCTACCGCTTGACGGCACAGTTGAGCGTGGAAAATGTTGTCGAGAGAGAAAACGACGAGCGCGGCCGAGGAGCAGGAATTCGAATTTCCGGTGTGGCTCGCGACAATGCTCTGATCGGGAGTACGCCGTGGAGCCCAGTCGAATTCGAGTTTCTTTGCACCGAGGAAGAACAAGGGGTCCAACTGGTCGTCGAGCTCCGAGCGAAATCAGGGACAATGAAAATGAAGAACTCTAGCATTATGCGCCTGGAGCCATAACCTATACCATGAACCCAGCCTGGAAGACTCATTCTGCTTTTTTGTATAAGCGATTGCGCCATCGTCGTCCCGCGGTATTGGCGTGGCTGGTGATTTGGTTGTCGCTGGGGACCTTAGGCGTTGCACAAGAAAAAACGGCATCCCAGACGAAGCCTGGTGAGGCGATCGCGAAGCTATCTGCAGAAGCGGATTTGGTAAAGAAGGTGGTTTCCAATCCTTGGGTGATCGAATGGCTTTCCAAAGCAATCGAATTGCCCACCGTAGAAACGCAGACCGTGAGCTTCAACGGGAAAGAGTTGATCGTCGACGAAGAAATGTTCTACTATGGTCGGTACGGTTCGCCGTTGGCCTACGCCCGCGCTCTGGACTTGGCCGTTTCCGCGGGCTTTCGCGGTGAGAATGCCGCCCGCATTTTTGATTTCGGATATGGCGGCATCGGTCAATTGAGAATGCTCGCCCTAGCGGGACATGACTGCGTGGGAGTTGACGTCTCACCCTTGCTCAAAACCATCTACGCCAATGCGAATGGACCGCTTAAAAACGGATCGGTTCAATTGCTGGATGGACGATTTCCCAAGGAACCAGCACTGGTCTCCAAAGTGGGCGCCGAGTACGACTTGGTCGTTTCCAAGAACGTCCTGAAGTTGGGATACATTCACCCTACCCGCGATGTGCCCGATCCCAAAATGGTTATCGATTTGGGGGTCGACGATGCGGCGTTTTTGGCGAGCATTGCGAAGATGCTCAAGCCCAAAGGACTGTTCGTGATTTACAACTTTTGCCCAGCAAAGTCGCCACTCGACAAGCCCTATATTCCCTGGGCGGAAGGGGAATCCCCCTTTTCTAAACAAGCATTCCAAATGGCCGGATTTGACGTATTGCATTTGGACGTCAAAGACGACATTGAAGCCCGGCGATTGGCGAAAGCACTGAAATGGGACGCGAACGGGGGAATGAATCTGGAGAGCGATTTGTTTGCATGGTACACCATCGTGCGAAAGAGACCTGAGATGGAGATTGTCCAACCGTGAATTTAAAGGAATTGTTAGGGGATCCAACGTGGCTGTTCCATTTGGGATTCCCCATTCGTTCGATGACCAAGCGGGTGATGAGTCCGGAACGCTTGGATTGGCAACTCGATGACGAGCACCTTATTCCGAGTATGGGTACGCTCAGCGATGGAGCGACGTTTGCCAAGGTCTGTATGGCTTGGTCAGCCAACGGTTTTTTCATCCATTGCAAAGTGACCAAGATTCCGTCTTGGACACCGACGGTAACTATGGGCAGCACGCCTCACTTGACGTTTTATATCGATACGCGTTGGAGTCCAGACGTTCACCGCGCTACTTCCTTTTGTCACCGCTTTGACTTTAGTTGCGATCGCCCAACTTCGTCTGAGCCGATTAAGCGAGGTCATGGCGAGCTAAACGCAGTCCAACGCGCCCGGGCAACTCCCAACGATGTTCATCCGAGCCAACTGAGCGTGGCAACATCGATCCAAAAGGCCGGTTACGATGTCAAAGCGTTTATTCCCACCGACGCGTTGACTGGGTACTCCCCCGAAGACTATCAAGAGATAGGCGTTTTTTACTCGCTCTACGACCCCAACATGGGACATCAACTTATCGCGAGAACCTTGGAAAGCAAGTTTTTCGAAGACCCGACTCTTTGGTGCCACGCAAAACTCATTTCCATCTAGAGTTCAACCATGATATTGCTTAAGCGGACCGACAAGGCCATAGGCTCGCTCGACGGATCACCCATCGTACCTGCGGCATTGAACTCAATGGCATTGGAAGAGATCCGCCAAATCCCGCTCGAGGCAGATTGTGGAACGGTGCCCCTGTACCAACTGTTTGACGTTTCCCAGGACCGCTCGCGACACGAGTCATTGGTGATCGTCGAAGGCGATTGCCATTCCATCGATGGACTCGGCCAACACTTAAAATCCGGGACGCTGTGCGTATTGGGCGACGTCGGCGACAAGGCGGGCGCCGAGATGCAAGGCGGCGAATTGGTCATCTTGGGCAACGCCCGCGATCGACTGGGGATGGCAATGTCGGATGGTTTGATCTACCTGGCCGGCAATGCGAGGCATGGGCTAGCTGCCCCGATCCCGGGAAAAAAGTCCGGCATGCGAGGAGGTGATATCGTCATCACCGGCAATGTTGGCGACCGAGCTTGCGAGCGCATGAGACGCGGTACTGTCTTCGTCGCAGGAGATGCGGGGGACTGCTGCGCCCCTCAGATGATTGCAGGCAGCCTCATCGTGATGGGGCAACTGGGCTGCGATTGGGGAGGCGGCATGCGTCGCGGCAGCCTGATTCTAGGTCGCGAGGTCGCTTCGGTTTCGTCGGCATTGCTTTCGGAGCCAAGGGATTTTGAGTTGAGCTTCCTTCCGTTGATTTGGAAACATATTGCGCGGTTGCAATGCAATGCCTCTGCTATCCTCAACCTCTCCGTCGCCTTACAAGACAACGGCTCGCCCAACCGAATCCAACACATGCCTTTGCCGATCCGAATCCCCAGTACGCGTTGGGTGCAAAGACGCATCGCCGATTTAAGCAGCAACGGCCAAGGTGAAGTGCTAGTCCTAAAGCGAGTCTCATCCCTCAGCCCCCCGTAGGTCGCTTTTGCCGAAAGCGACTCTGCCGGCTCACCGAATCTTTCAAGCGATAAACCCAACCATCCAGTCGCTACTTCTTCGGCTCAAGGATACTCAAACTCAATAGCGCCATCGCTGTTCCGTAGCATCGACCCAACTCATGCGAGTCCACGAAGCAGCCATCGAGTTCCGGCAGATCAAGGATGATTTTGCGTTGTGAGGCGGATAGATTTCCTCGGGTATCTTTGTCTGAAATCAAACTGATCGCTTCGCTGCGTGCTTGCATGTCGTACCAAAAAAAGAACCCACCGTAAGCGTACGTCGAGGTATGGTCGTCGTACTTCAATGCCTTGGCCAATAGACTGTGCATCTCCATCGACTTGGTGACTGCGGCCGCAAACTCTTTGTCTTCCACTTGGCCCCATCGTCGCCTAGCCAATTCGCAGATGGAGATTCGACCTGCACCGGCCGCGATGTCCTTGTCCGTGCCTTCGTTGCTGCCATTTTCAGGTCGCGTTGCGTACGGATAAGCTCCGTTGGCCATGCGTTGGGAAGCCAGCCGTTTTAGCCCAGAGTTCACTTTATTGGTATCGACCAATACCCCCGCCTTGCTCGCATCGTATAGGGCGGTCAAAGCGGTCGCCGACACAAACGAATTGGCATACTCGTGGTACCAGCCGCCCGTTTTCAGTTGCAACGTCTCCAGTTGCTTGACTGCTTTTTGCAGCGCATCAGAGACTTTAGGGTCGGCAGATTGACTGTGGCTCGCGGCTAATAATCGGATCCTATA
>JANODW010000712.1:0-4196 GCA_031412875.1 Pirellula sp.
GAAAGCGTGCAAATCGGCGTTTTTTAAAGCCGGATAACCGTCAATGGTATGCCGCAGGGATCGGAACGAGATGGAAACGCGAAGCCAGAGAGCTTTAGGCGAGCGGCAGCCTGAAACATACCAGCCGTAGTTTGAGACCATTGTCCCGAACAAACAAACCGACGGGACAAAGGTCCCATCCTACGGGAGTGATGATCCTGCCGCTCGCCTTACTGGGCGTCAAAAATACCGGCAACTGCGTCGTGCAAGCGGGGCAAGTCGCTGCTGATCAAAGCGGCAGCGAAGCCAAAGATTGCAAAGCTCGCGAGCAGCCAAAGGATGGCTTCACGGCGTTGGTGGACTCCGACAGAAGAAAGCTTCTCAACCAAAAGGCGTTCCAGAGTAAACCAGCCGGTCAAGTTCTGTATCTTGCCAGCCGCTTGGATTTGAGAAATGCGTCCGCGGCCTGCCGGCTCGATACAAGCACGTACGCCCAGTTCTGGTAGTTCGACCAAATTACCAAGCCATTTCGCCTGTATCGCTTGTTGCTCGACCAACGCGCACAATTGGTGCTGAAGAGCATTTGCGTCCAAGCCATAGACCACCAGTTTTGGAGAAGTGTTCAGCGCAACGAGCATCAAAACAAAGAAGTACAGCGCGATGAGAACAAACCAAACCCAACCTCCCAGCAGCGAATAGGCCGCCCTCGGGAAAAAAAGTTCCATCGGGCCAACAGCAACGACGCCAACAAGCCCCAGCCCCAGCAAAAGGGTATCCATCGCTCCGCTCAAGACGGTCGGACGAGACCGAAGTCGCAGCAGGCCAAGGATGTTGGCATAAGCCGCGAGAGGCAAAATCGCTAGTGCGAATCGAAGCAGATCAAGCATAGACGGGCTTGTTATTCAACGCCGCCTTGGCGGCCTGTAGGACACGCGTTTGGATTTCGTTAAAGTCCCCCTCGATGAACGCGCCGGCCGCAGCCCGGTGACCCCCGCCACCAAACTGGCGTGACAGCTCATTGCAATCCACATGACAGCGAGAGCGGAAACTCACTTTGAATCCACCCTTGAGTTGCTCGATCATAATGACGGCCACTTTCACACCGACGATGGCCAAGGCCAAGTTGATTGCATCCTCGGTATCGCTGGCCAATGCGCCCGATTCCACGAAGTCCTCTTTGCGGACAAACGTATGCGCCAGAAGGCCGCCGCATTCGACTTGAACTCGCGACAGGATGCGGCCACGCAGACGAACGCGTCCCAACGTATCGCGCTCGTAAAGATCACCGTAGATCGACGACGGAGACGCTCCGCAATCCACCAGATCTCCAACGATGCGATAGGTGTCGCTCGTGGTCGACGCGAATCTAAACCAGCCTGTATCCGTCGCAATGGCGGCATACAACGCCGTCGCCATTTGCCTAGTGATTGGTATGCCCGCTTTTTTAGCGAGCAACGCGACGAGATGTCCGGTCGCTTCTGCACTGGTGTCCTTGAAAAATTGGGCGCCCAAATCGTCCTCTCCCACGTGGTGGTCGATCACGATCTTGGTCCCTTCGAATCGTCGAAGCACTTCGGCCATCGGTCCCAACTGAGCCCATGCGCTGGTGTCGAGAACGATCAAACAATCGCCGCTCACATCCGCACCCAAAATATTCTCGCCGATCACCCGAATCCCGCCCGTTGGGTCGAGAAAGGAAAGCATCGGAGGCGTTTGATGGCCATTGACTATTACAACTTCTTTCCCCATTCCTTCGAGGATTCCCGCCATACCAAGTTCGCTACCCAGCGCGTCGCAATCAGGACGGATATGGCTAGTAAGCACGAATCGTTGGTGTTTGCTGATTAGCTCAATCAACCGATCCCAATCTAAACTCATTTCACAACGCATTTCTATTCGAGGTGTTCAATTCCGATGACTGGCGTACATCCGGTCAGGGGCTTCAATCCAGTCAGGGCTTGAAGTGCTTCGAACCGCAGTCAGGCTACGTTAGTGCGAGTACTTTTGGACGAGCAGACTCAATTATAGCGACGAATCGGATTCGATGCGTGTCCGGGTATCTTTCTTTACCCACAATAACGCATCGCGAAACAGCAGGTGAATGGGCTGGATTCGCTGTTACAATATCGACCCATCGCATCCATTTCTACCTTTTGGGGCTCTATGATCGCCGCCGCATTATTGCCTCACCTCGAGTCGCTTCCAAAGGAAATTTCCGCGTCCCTGGCTTTCGAACGTCTCAAACTGCTGCCGCATTGCTGTTGGTTGGACAGCGCGTTGTCGGGAGACAGGCAATCGCGATACAGTTTTTTGGCTGCAGATCCCATCGATGTATTGACGGTGGATCGTGTCGTTGCCGATCCATTGGCCAAACTGGAGCGATGGCTAGAATGCTTTCGTTCCGCGACCGTTCCGGGCTTGCCTCCCTTTCAAGGAGGCGTGGCGGGTTTCATGGGTTACGAGTTGGGCCGATGTTTTGAACGTGTCCCGGCAGCCAAGCATAACGAATTCGATTTGCCGCTCGCATCGCTGGCCTTGTACGATGTCGTCTTGGCATGGGATCATCAAACGGATCAAGGATGGCTGATCTCGCATGGCTTCTCGCGCGATGCATCGCCCGACGGGAGGCTGGAACGCGCTGTCGGCCGCAGTCAGCAATTCCTCAAATGGCTCGCTGAGGATTCTGCTTTTTCGGCCCCGTCCCAATCGCCCTTGCGTTCCAACCCGACCTCCTCGATCCATGAAGTCCAAGCGATGGCGCATGGGTTGACCGCGCCGCAATTTGAAACCAGGCTCGGAGGAGGCTGGCTGGGCAATTTCGATAGTACGGGATTTCGCGAAGTTGTCCAAAAAGCTCGCGACTACATTTTTGCGGGCGATATTTTTCAAGTCAATTTATCGCAGCGACTGCTTTGTCCGGCGCGCTGCGACTCCGCTTCGCTCTACCAAAGGCTGCGTCAAGTAAACGCTGCTCCGTTCGCGGGATACTTGGATATCGGGGCAGCCCAAATCATCAGCGCTTCTCCCGAACGTTTTCTTCAAGTGCACAATCGATGGATCGAAACGCGACCGATCAAAGGAACCCGTCCGCGCACCGGCGATCCGATCGTCGATCGCCAAACCGCAAACGCGTTAACCACCAGCGAAAAAGACCGGTCCGAAAACATCATGATTGTCGATCTGCTACGCAACGATTTGTCTCGGGTGTGCGAAATTGATTCTTTGAACGTCAATCAACTCTGCGAGGTGGAGGCCTTCCCGTATGTCCTTCATTTGGTCAGCAGCATCCGAGCCCGGTTGCGGCCTGAAGCCAGCGCGAGCGATCTGGTGGCGGCATTGTTTCCAGGCGGGAGTATCACCGGAGCCCCCAAAATCCGAGCCATGGAGATAATCGCCGAACTGGAGCCCACCACGCGCGGACCCTACTGCGGGTCGCTGGGGTATATCGGTTTCGATGGCAATATGGATTGGAACATTTTGATCCGCACCCTCACCGCATCGCGAGGCTGGTGGCAGTTTCAAGTGGGTGGCGGAATCGTCGCAGACAGTGTTCCCGAACAAGAAGAAGAGGAGACTTGGACGAAGGCAGCCGGTCTCGTAGCCGCGATCAATGCATCGATTTAGGCGATCGAGTTAACCGATGGAAGCTACCGGTCGATGGAATTGCCTGCAGTACTCGTAAACCGCCATGGTCGTTGCCGTCGCTACGTTGTAGCTATAAGGCTGGCCATACACGGGGATTTCAACCACATGGTCCAATCGATCGAGTTCCTGCTGGTCCAGCCCCTCCCGTTCCGCTCCAACGACCAACGCCGTTTTGCTCGGAAATGGAAAATCGTAAAGGCAAACCGAGTTCGTGGTTTGCTCCAAACCGACGCGTATGTAGCCGTCTTGCTGCAATTGCTCAAGCACAGGAGGGAGGGATCTTCGGAGCACGATCTCAACCACATCGACCGCATCCCTTGCGATCTCTCGATCGACCTTTCCTTGCCCGCACTGGATGATCCGCGTGACTCCCGCGCATCCAGCCAACCGAACGATGCGGCTGAGATTGACGTTGCTGCGCATCGGGGCCAACACGATCAGCAGTTCTCGCGGCGTGGCCAAGGGCGTTGGCGGTTTATGGCGCAGGTGCTGGAATTTGCTCATCGCAGCAACGCATCGATACGATTTTGAATCAATGCCAAAAGAGCATAATCGCTGTCAGGGCGGGCCGC
>JANODW010000713.1:0-2325 GCA_031412875.1 Pirellula sp.
TCTTCGCCTCCTTCGCCCTGGACCGAGTCGTTGTTGTCTCCGCCAAAGACCAAGTCCGCACCATCGCCAGCTTGTATGGTGTCGTAGCCATTCTCGCCATACGCGGTGTCGTCGCCTTCTCCAAGGTGGAGTTGGTCGTCGCCGTCACCCCCGTAAACGATATCCTTGCCCGCCAGCGTATATACCGTATCGCTGCTGGCACCGGCGCGAATTGTATCTGGTCCGATGTCCGCATAGATAAGGTCTCGGTGATCCTCACCCGTCTCCCCACCGGCTTGGCTATCCCCGTAAATGGTATTTGAATCCGATGCCGTGCCGCCCCCCAGTTGATGGATACCTGCATAGATCGTATCGGCCTGTTTTCCCCCTTCGAGAACATCGCTTCCCTGCAACCCGTATAGCAGATCGTTGCCCAGTCCTGCGGAAATCGTATCGTTGCCAACATCACCATAGATCGTGTCCGCTTCGTCGGCCAAGTTCGAAGATGGGCTGCCCGACTCGGCATCGCCCAACACGGTGTTTCGATCGCTTGCGTCTCCACCACCCGATACCGAGTTGCCGCTATAGATCAGATCGCGTCCCCAACCACCCACGATGCGATCGCTGCCGCTACCGCCATGAACAATATCGTTCCCCGCCCCAGCATCGATCGTGTCGTCACCTGCTAACGAATAGATTTGATCGCTGCCGTCACCGCCTACAATCCAGTCCGGGCCGATGTCTCCATAGACGATATCGATCCCTTCGCCAGCATCGATCACGTGAATCGAGTTGGGATCACCGCCAGCTTCGGAGAGGCCGGATAAAATACGATCGTTCCCCGTGCCTCCAAATAGATTATCGCTCCCTTGTCCTCCGATGAGGACGTCATTGCCAACGCCGCCTATAACAATGTCGTTATGTCGGCCACCGTCGAGGTAGTCATCCCCCTCGTTCCCTTCGATGATATCGTTGGCAAGCCCTCCTTCGGCAATATCGTTTCCCAGTCCTCCGTACATGCGATCGACACCGTCGCCTCCATAAAGTCGATCGTCTCCGTCCTCGCCCCGAACCTCATCGTCCCCCGATGCACCCTCGATGCGATCGTTTCCTTTGCCGCCGAACAATTGATCCTGATCCGACTCACCCCAAAGCTTGTCGTTTCCATCGCCGCCTTCGTTTCGATCATCGCCGAAGCTGCCAAAGAGGTCATCGTCATTTTCATCGCCATACAGTTTGTCATTGCCCAATCCTGCACGAATCTGGTCGTTCCCTTTGCCGCCATGCAGATCATCATCGGCTCGTCCGCCGGTGATCACGTCGTCGCCATCACCGCCGAACACTATGGCTCTGGCACTAGCAGCCGTTGCGTTGATGGTGTCGTTCCCGGTACCACCGTGGATGGTGACCGGTCCTGCGCCCAGGGTGAACGTATCGTCCCCATCGCCACCGAATAGTTCGACGGGCAAGCTGATCGTGGGCGAAATCTGAATCAAATCGTTACCTCGGCCCGCATCGCCGACAATGGACGAAACGCCGTTGAAGACTTGCTGTTTGCCGCGTGCCTTGACGATAACGCTACCACCTTCCCCACCCGTGATACGATAAGCGTCATCGGCGTTTTGATCGAGTAGGAGCGTTAGCACACCATTGCTCACGCTGCCAAGACCGGGGCCTTCGCTGGTCGCTTTGCAGGACGTGCCGAACTCGGCTAACGTGACGCTCGCAATCTCGATCTCCTCATCTATCAATGTCACAAACAGCGTTTCGACGGTGACATAAATACTGGCTGCGGCTCGAACGTCCCCTTGAATGTCAATCAAACATCCAAGTCCCAACTCCAATTGGGACGCGAATTCGGATGGATGCACGCGACCACTATTGTTTGGGTCGACCAAGTCTGCTGTCGCTCGCGCGTACACACCACCCTTCGCACCGGCTGCGATTTCAGCCACTCCGAGATCGACACCTGCGAATGCACCTAATTCGATGACCCCTTTAAGCTTCGCTTCAGGCACATCAGGTCCAGTCCCATCCGGGTTCTTCCGATCCGAGACATAGAAGCCATCAAAGATATCCTCGGGATCCCCCGAGTTCACGAATTTGGCCATACCGGATGCATCGAAACCAAAACCGAGTTGTGTTTCTGCCGTAATTCCTCCGTTCAAGAACACCGTTAGGAAAGGAGGAAATATCGGAATCTGCAATTCGAGAAACGCCTCAACCTCTAGCTTGGGCGTTTGAAGCGTGAAAAAAACGATATCCTCTGGATTGCCACCGAGCAACGCTTGTACAACAGACATCGGCTTCTTGAGGATCGGGAAATCGAAGCCGCCGTTATCGGTC
>JANODW010000714.1:0-2936 GCA_031412875.1 Pirellula sp.
GATCGCACTCAAAAAGGCAAACTTCCCGTTTTGATCCACGTTTATGGCGGCCCCTCTGCCCCCACGGTTGAGAACAACTGGGTGCACCGAAGTGATCTATGGCATCGCCACATGGCCGAGCAAGGGATTTGTGTTCTGCTGTGCGACAACCGTTCGGCCCTGGGCAAGGGAAATCGGGACACTTGGAAAATCTATAAAAACCTCGCTGCGGTCGAACTACAGGATTTAGAGGACGCAGTGGGCTGGCTCAAGCAACAACCGTGGGTGGATCCCAATCGTATCGGACTGTGGGGCTGGAGCTACGGAGGTTACTTTACCGCGTACGCCATGACCCATACGCAACTGTTCCGAGCCGGGATCTCAGGAGCTCCCGTGACAGACTGGAACAACTACGACTCGGTTTATACCGAAAGGTTTATGGGCACCCCTCAGTCCAATCCGGAAGGATACAAAACCAGTTCGGTAGTGTCGGCGGCCAAGAGTCTGCATGGTCGGATGATGTTGATTCATGGTGAAATCGACGACAATGTGCACATGGCCAACACCATGCAATTGGTGCATGCGTTGCAAAAAGCGAATAAGAAATTTGACTTGATGATCTATCCCAACAATCGGCATGGCATCGTCGATCAGGAGCAAATGCACCACCAATTCCAATTGATGACGGATTTCTTCCAGGAGCATCTTTCGGGTGGCGAACCGCGTACACGATAAAAATGCTACCCTGTTGACCGGTTAAGTCCTATACTCTAGTGGATTCCATCCCATTTCCCTTCAAAGGTGCGTACACCCATGCGAACATTTTTTGGTTATGCAGTTTTAGCCGTTGCTGCCTTCATTTCCTTCGCTCCCACTGCGTCGTTTGCGGAGGTGCCCAAGGTCGGGGACAAAGCTCCGGAATTTGAGATGACTGGAAGCGATGGAAAGGTCTATAAAGCAAAGGACTTTGTTGGAAAGCAAGCCGTCATTATTGCTTGGTTCCCTCGCGCTTTTACAGGGGGATGCACCAAGGAGTGCAAGTCGCTGAAAGAATCCGGCGAGTTGCTCAAGAAGTATGACGTCGCCTACTTTACTGCCAGCACCGACCCCGTGGACAAGAACGCGGAATTCGCCAAGAGTCTAGAACTGGACTATCCAATCCTTTGCGATCCCAAGGGGACGAATGCTACATTGTTTGGAGTGCTCAGTAGCGACGGCACCAAGGCAAGTCGCACTACCTTTATCATTAGCAAAGAAGGAAAGATTGCCGCCGTCGAGTCCAAAGTGAATACCGAAACGCACGGCAAAGATCTAGCAGAACAGCTTGAGAAGTTAGGAGTTGAAAAGAAAAAGGCCGCTAAAAAATAAGGCATGACCGCAGCGCGATTCGACAGAACAAGGCCCCCATCATGACTTATATTCTTGCTCTCGATCAAGGGACAACGAGCTCGCGAGCGATTCTATTCGGACGCGATGGAGGCTTGGAACGGGTCGTTCAGAAGGAATTTCGGCAGATTTTTCCGCGGAACGGTTGGGTCGAACACGATCCAGAGGAGATCTGGTCGTCGCAGATTGCCGTCGCCCGCGAGGCCGTTTCGAAAGGCGCCGTTTCGGAGAATGGCAGTTCACCCGACGCCGTCGTTGGCATCGGCATTGCCAATCAACGCGAAACGGTAGTGGTGTGGGATCGCAGGACGGGGCTTCCTATCTATAACGCCATTGTTTGGCAGGACCGCAGGACAGCCGACGCATGCGATCGGCTGCGTCAAGAAGGAAAAGCAGACTTGATCCAAGCCAAAACAGGGCTGGTCATCGACGCTTATTTTTCCGCGACCAAGATCCAATGGATATTGGAGAATGTTGACGGAGCCAAGGACAGGGCCGAGAAAGGTGAGTTGGCTTGCGGCACCATCGACTCTTGGTTGATGTGGAAATTAACGGCTGGGCAACTTCATATTACCGATCCCTCGAATGCCTCGCGGACCATGCTGTTCAATCTTGCGACGGGGGAATGGGACGACGAGTTGCTCGCATTGTTTCATGTGCCTTTGTCCATGTTGCCAACGATTCGTTCGAGCAGTGAAGTCTACGGGGTGTCCGCGAAAAGAGTATTCGATCGCGAGATTCCGATCGCCGGGATTGCAGGTGATCAGCAGGCGGCATTGTTTGGCCAAAACTGTAGGCGTCATGGAATGGCCAAGAACACGTATGGAACGGGCTGCTTCATGTTGATGAACGTCGGAGACAAGCCTCAGATCTCCAAGAATCATCTTTTAGGTACCCTTGCCTGGAAGCTTGGAGCCCAGGCTGATTCTCAGTTTGCATTGGAAGGCAGTGTCTTTATCGCAGGCGCGGCGGTGCAATGGCTTCGCGATGGATTGGGGATCATTCAATCCTCTGGAGAGGTGGAAGCGTTAGCGGCCAGCGTTGCCGATAGCGGCGGCATTTTTTTGGTACCGGCGTTTGCTGGTTTGGGTGCCCCCCACTGGGATGCGTATGCTCGTGGCACGATTCTAGGCATCACCCGGGGAACGACCAAAGGGCACATTGCACGAGCTGCGCTTGAGGGAATCGCTTACCAAGTCGCCGACGTTCTCGACGCGATGCAACAGGATTCCGGAATTGCAATCAATGAGTTGCGGGTTGATGGAGGTGCGTCCGCTAATAATCTGCTTATGCAGTTCCAGGCGGATGTTCTTCAGGCACCCGTAGTGCGTCCCAAGGTGATCGAAACAACCGCCTTGGGGGCAGCGTTCTTGGCGGGACTGGCCCTCGGTTTTTGGAAGGACCGCTCCGAAATCGAATCGATTTGGAAGACCGATCGGGTGTTTGAACCCCAGATGAATCAAGGGGAAGTGGAACATAGACGCCACCGTTGGCGGCAAGCTTTGGAGCGTGCGAAGGAGTGGGAAGCCTAGTGTCATGTTGCAATCGCATCATCGCGATCATCACCTCGA
>JANODW010000715.1:0-5327 GCA_031412875.1 Pirellula sp.
AGATAGAATTTCGGGCGGTTCGATGCGGTTGGCAGGGAGCGTTTCCTTTTCTAATTCCCGCGGCGCATCAAAACAGATTTTATCCATATTTATTGCAGACTGAATGATCAGTCGTTGGCAACCGGACAACGCCGACAAAAAAACGAGCCCCAGGGCAATCGCGCACGATCCCACTTGCTTTCGTCTTTCAAGGTAGGCGTCAACGGAGTGCATGGACCGAGCGATTCTTTCATAGCGGCAGTGAAGACTAAGTGACCAAGGAACTATCGCGGTTTCGATGTGACCTTTGGAGCCGGATAAAAATGAGAGTAGCTCTGAAACCTGCCTCCCAAACCCGTCTTTCGCAACTCTCTATCGGCCAGTTGTGTCTTTTCAAGCGATTGGGTTTTTGACTGAAGAAGCGCCTGCTGTGTCTGTTGCTTCTGTTGTTCAAGCCCCGGCAGTACCAACGAATGGAACGGGCTTATCAATCCTATGTTGTCGGTTCCAAGATTGAGGTAAGGCGAAAAAGAGGGCCTTCGCGGTGGCGGAACGAAGGATCGTCCCGTCGACTCCTGCGACCATACCGATGAGTTAGCAACCATCGAAATCATGCCAAAGGCAATCCACAGTCGCATCTGGTTTTTTACCATGTCATCATTTGCCTTGCCGTCACTGACATCGAAGTCATCGCTGCCATCCAAGCCAGCAAAATGAACCTAATCCGTATAAACCACCTCAGTTCACTCTTTCTTTCGGCAAACCCTTAGAGAAACTTTGTGCATTCTTCCCGGATTGCAAAAAAACGGCTCAAGAATGCCATAAGTGAGTATTTGAAGGTCACCGTAGCTTGCCCTGTCCTATCCTCTCATTGATAGCTTTGGAGATTTATGAGCGAGCGGACGTGGACGAACGCAGAATCGATCCGTGTGCGAACACGGAACAGAATTTGAGACTCTTTATTAGCGGAACGGCGCAAACCGTCCGGTGTCGCCCGAGTCTCAATCCCATATACCGACGCGTGGAAGAGCACTCCAAAGTGGGCTGTCAGCGTTTCGCTAAGGCGAGCGGCAGGCTGAAACATACCAACCGTAGTTTGGGACCATCGTCCCGAACAAATAAACGGACGGGACAAATAAACGGACGGGACGATGGTCCCATCCTACGGTAGTAATGATCCCGCTTCTCGCTTAACTGGGAGCGAGTGCGGTGGTTTGGAGTCGCATCCGACAGATGCGACCCACTGCAGAGTGGGGAGATTTTAGGTGGTTGTTTCGGCCATGTCGCGAGCATGATAGGAGCTTCTAACGAATGGGCCAGAGGCCACTTTCTTAAAGCCCATGGATGTTGCGAGTTCGCGCAGTTCGTCGAATTCGGCCGGCGGGACATAGCGAACGACGGGCAAGTACTTCGGACCGGGTTGAAGGTACTGGCCCAGCGTCAGAAAATCGCAGTCGTAGGAGCGCAAGTCGGAAAGGCACTCGAGCAATTCATCCCGGGTTTCTCCTAGACCTAACATCAACCCGCTTTTTGTTTTGATCGCGCTGTTTTTGTTTTTGATATGTTTGAGCAGTTCCAGCGTCCACCGGTACTCGCTTTTCGGACCGCGCACTTTGCGGTAGAGTCGCGGCACGGTTTCCATGTTGTGATTGAAAACCTCGGGCGCGGATTCGATGACGCGATCGAGTCCGTGTTTATGGCGAATGAAGTCCGGTGTTAAGACTTCTACGGTTGCCCCTGTCTTTTTTCGGACCGCGAGCACGCACTGGTAAAAATGATCCCCACCTCCGTCGGGCAGGTCGTCCCGTGTGACCGACGTGATGACGACGTGTTTGAGACCCAACCGCAATGCAGCCTCCGCCACACGTTCCGGTTCATCGCCCTCCAACGCTTCGGGCTTGCCGCGCGACACGGCACAGAACCCGCACGGTCGGGTGCACACGTTCCCGAGGATCATGAAGGTGGCGGTGCTTTGCGAGTAGCATTCCATCCGATTTGGGCATTTCGCATTCTCGCAGACCGTCTCCAAACGCAGTTCGCTGAGCAGCGACGAAGTGAAATGGCTAGCGTTTCCCTTTGGAACCTCTCTGCGCAACCAAGCTGGAAGACGCCGGCTTGGCTCAAACACGGGTGAAACACTTCCGCACGATAGCGACTCATTGGCTCCTGATTCGCCATTCAGAGTGGAATCGGTGGGCGAAAGAACCTTCAGGATGGGTAGTAGCATTTGCGGTTTGGGTAACTCTAGTTCGGAGCTTGGAGATTCACTAGCGACAGTTAATTGATTATGCAGTTCTGGACAGTCTGGGGACTCGACTGGTCCATCCGCAGAGGGCTGCGTGGAACCCATTGTCGGCCCAGTGCCTTTGATTTCGATCTCATATTGAGCCTGAGGCCCTAGCCGAGCCATGCCGCTGGAAATCGGCTAGCGCCTCAGGCTCAGTAAGCTCCCAACTTTTTTAATCGTACAGGTCGAAACTGTTTCGGAGGCGTCCATGGAGACCCTAATTGTTGTCCAATCCCAAGGTTCGAGCCAGTGACTTTTGGATACCCGAAGCCAATAATCATGAAAATGCTGTGCGGCCCAAGCAAACAGATAGCGAAAATTCGACCGATGGATCTGGCACCAACCGCACTCGATGACGTACATTAAGAAGAATTGCGGGAAAGCTGCAAAAATTGAAGAATGGCACCAAGGTGAGTTTGAGGATGATTATGCGAGTTTTAACGAATGCGATGAAGCCTCTGTTTTTTCCAACGGCGATGGTTTTAGGACTGTGCTTTGGATTGGCCTCCTTGCCAAAATCCCTGGCGGCGTCAGAGTGCTGTCCGTTCTGCTCCGCCGCGTCCCAAACGTTGCGTCAGGAAATGATGTCCATGGATGCAGTGGCGATAGGCCGATTGCAGACCGACGGACAAGCCGACGTGGATGGCAGCGCTGCCTTTCGCATTGAAAAAGTCCTTGCGGGAGAAAAGCTCATCAAGTCGGATCAGCAAATCGAAGCGAGCTACTTCGGTCCTGGAAAATCGAGCAAAAAGTTTTTGCTACTGGGAGTAGACCCGACCAAATTGCTGTGGTCCTCGCCATTGCCCATTTCGGCCGAGGCGGAAGCTTATATCGAAGCGATTCGAAAATTGCCGGAATCGCCCGTGGAAAGATTGGAATTCTTTCAAAAGTACTTCGAGCATCCCGATTCCCTGCTGGCTCGCGACAGCTATGACGAGTTTGCCTTGGCACCTTATGCTGACGTCGTTTTGCTCAAAGACAAAATGAATCGAGAGCAGCTACTCAAGTGGGTACAAGACACATCGAAGTCGCCGGATCGCAAACGGCTTTACTTTACGATGCTCGCGATTTGTGGAAAGTCCGAGGATGCGGACCTTTTCGAGTCGATGATTCGCAGCGAAAACCAGGAAGCCCGGGCTGGCCTGGACGCATTGATTTCGGCTTATTTGACGCTCAAAGGCGAAAAAGGGATCGAACTGGTCAAGAAGGAGTTCTTTGACAATCCAAAGAGCCAGTATGCCGATATCTATTCCGCAGTAATGGCCCTCCGCTTTCATGGGACGGAAGCAAACGTGTTGCCGAAAAGCGCCATCACAGGAGCTATGCACCGCTTGTTGGAACGACCTGATTTGGCCGACTTAGTCATTCCCGATTTGGCCCGTTGGAGCGACTGGAGCCAAATTGAAAAGGTGAGCGAATTGTTTGAAAAGGCGACCGACGACAACAATTGGGTTCGTGTCCCCGTCATCAATTACCTGCGGGCCTGCCCACTCCCCGAAGCCAAAGAAAAACTGATCAAGCTGGAAAAAATCGATCCGAATGCGGTCAAACGAGCGAAGACTTTTTTCCCAATCCCGTCGCCAGCTGCTCCTAAAAAAGAAGATGCTACCTCGCTGGTCGTCCCCAAAAGCAATGGGCGGGCATTGGTCATAGGGCAGAATCGGAATTCCGTCCGGATCGCCTCCTTGAACGACTCATTTGCTGCTTCGCAGGTCGCTCAAACGCGCTTTCAAGTGGACAATGCAGGAATATTTGCGGCAGCATTGGAAAGTGGACAAAACGGTCGGCAAATGAACCTTTGGGCGCCCCTCGCCGTAGTCGTCATCGCAACGATTATGTTAGCGATTGTAATGTGGAACATTGCGACCAGCGGCGGCATCATTGCACCTCGTTTTGGATTGATCCCAGTGCGTCCCGTAGAATGAACGGCCTCCCGCGAGAAACAATGTCCCAAGCAATTTCTGAATCCCAAGTTGAAGGGTACGATTCGGCCGAAGAGGATTCCGACGAATTTTCTTACAAGTCGCTCAGTCGAGCGGCGATGCTTTGCCTAATCTTTGGCTTGTTTGGCTTGCTCGCATGGATTTCTCCGTTGCTGCTGTTTTTGCCGGCCGTCGCCTGTGTATTCGGAATGATTGCGTTAGCCAATATCAAACGGTATCCGAGCGAACTGGTTGGCAAACCGATCGCGTGGGTCGGTTTGACACTGAGCGTTGCCATCCTGATCGCTTCACCGATTCGCCACGTGTACATCTACTACACCGAAGTCCCCGAAGGGTACGAGCGAGTTTCTTTCGGATCCTTGAAGAGCCGCATGGGCGACCCCGATTTCCCGACCCCGGAAGCGATCGCGTTGAACGGGAAAAAGGTGTTCCTCAAAGGCTATATCCATCCGACCTCCATCTCGAGCAATTCTTCCAAAACGTTTGTACTGGTTCCTGACTGGGGAACATGCTGCTTTGGAACGCAGCCTCCGTTGACGCACATGATCCAAGTGCGTTTGGTCAACGACGGATTCGCTTACAAGTCGGTTCGTCAGCACGCGATCGCTGGCACTTTCGAAGTCCACCCCTATGTAAAACCAGTCGAAGGGCTGGAAGGGGTGTTTTACGAATTCGAAGCCGAACACTTCCAGTGAGGAAGCGGTAGTGGCTAGAGGCTAGAACGTTAGGTGGTTTCGTCTAACCAGCCACGCAGCGCGCTCTTAGGCGAGAGGCATGCTGAAACAAACCAGCCGTAGTTTGGGACCATCGTCCCGAACCAACAAACGGACGGGACAATGGTCCCATCCTACGATGCGGCTCTCATTTGCCGCTTAAACCTTACCGACCGCTGCTCTTGGTTTGTGCAAAGGGCTTTCTTCGCCGGCGTTTGCGGTTGCAAATTGGTTTTTTGTTTCGCTTTGGGAACCATTCCGAGCCAGAAAGTTCTTGAGCTCTTGAATTTTCATTTGCAAAGAAAGTTCTTCAGAGCGTGTGACCGGTTTATGAGATTGGAGTCGAGCCAGTTCCTGAAAGGTCTGATCGATTTCTTGAACGTCTGGTTTGGTTGCGGCGGAGGG
>JANODW010000716.1:0-2534 GCA_031412875.1 Pirellula sp.
CATCCGCAGATTGCGGAGTTCCGCGCGAAGTATTGGCAGTCCAACGAAGTCGAAGTCCAGCGAACCTATTTTAGGCTATTGGCTCAATCCGCCGAAACGGGCCTGTTTGATTCTTTGGCGCACCCTGATTTGATAAAAAACGTCACGTCCCAGGTGTGGCGGCCAGATGCGATCATGAATGATATTCGGTTCGCGCTCGACCGAATCGCGGCCACAGGTGTCGCGATGGAATTGAACACGTCAGGCGTCAACAAAACCATTTCGGAAATGAATCCCTTTCCTGAAATGTTGAAAGAAATGTGCTTGAGGAACATTCCGGTGACGTTGGGTGCGGATGCCCATGAGCCCGATCGCGTTGCCGACGGTTACCGAGCAGCGCTTGGACTGTTGAGCGATTGCGGATTCCAACAGGTCTCTTTCTTTTTAGACCGAAAGCGACAAGACGTGCCGATAGAGGACGCCCTAGCCAGCCTGATCGAACCCCGTTCGAAACATAGCAGCAAGTTCTCGGAACCTTTACTTGGCGGGAATGTTTAACGCCTCGCCACCCATGTCGTTGGGGCCATAGGCGAACGTCGTGATCCCGATCTTATCAAGCAGAGCTCCATCTTCGCGATAGCTGATCGTCAAGGTATGTTCGCCGGCATTCAGATTGGATTTGGTGAGTTTCACCCAGCCCCAACCCGCCGTCCGCATCCCATTGGCTGCGACGAATTCTTTATCGTCGATCTTGATCCAAATCGAATCGTCGTCTGCGGTTGGGCAATGGACGCGTGCGAAAAGGTAGTACGTTCCTTCCTTACTGACTTTAAATGGGATCGCAACTTTGCTTTGAGCTCCTGTCGGCACGGATCTCGGACTGTTCATCCCGGGCTTCATGGTTAGGTAGGCTCCGTTGGACGCTTTTGGATCCGTCCGAGATTCCCAATCGTCGCCGTAGGTGGCGCATTCCATTTCGTAGAAGGACGATTCAATATTGGATGCATCGGGTTCCGGGAAGGTGGATTTGCCCGTGAGCCATCCGTCGTACCATTGTTCGCAGTTCACTTTCTCAAAGGGGCTCTTCGTGACAGCCGTGTTTGCCGACTTGTCCTGCAACAAGAACTTATCCACAAAGGCTTCTACCTCGGGACGTTGGCTGGGAGGGAGTTGGCAGTGACCATGTCCCCCGACAATGGAGAAGCCGAAGCGGTCGGCTATACCGAATGCTTTCCAAACCTCGTGGGCGGCTCGGCACGACACATAACCCGATTCGTCCGCTAACCATTCGAAGTCGGGATTGCCTAGAACCAAGAGAGCGCGGGGAGCCACCATAGCCATCAATTCATGGTGATCGTACGGGAGTTTTGGGACGGTGTTTGCAAATCGAAACATGTCTTCTCGGAACCAAGCGCTGCTGGTATTGCCAAGTGTCTCGACATTCCCGAGCGTGTCGGAAACACGCCATGCTGCAGCCCCTCCGCCTCCGGACTCCTGCGCGATCGTAAGCGCAATGCGCTCGTCCAAGGCGCCCGCAAAAAGCGCCATCTTGCCCGCAAAAGAGCAACCGGTTACCGCAAGGTGCTTGAGATCAATCGGAAGATCCTTGCGCACCAATTCGAGGCCATCGATCAGTCGGCTGACGCCCCAAGACCATGCGCTGTAAGCGCCGATATAGGTGAGTTCGGGATACAATTTATTGATTGGTTCCTTGCCTCGCTTCTGCGTATGCGACATGACTTGCCCAAAGTTGTAAGAGATTCTCGCAACCTTTCGACTTTCGAAGACGTCGGCCGGCAGGCTGCCACTTCCTTGCCCAATGCCGATCACCGCCGGGAATGGGCCGTCGCCAGTAGGCAACGCAATCTTTGCGGTCAGGGTCAACGATTCGCCGTTGACGGTGACTTTCACCGTGAGGGTTCCACCGGCATAGTTGGCCTCGATGTCTTTGGGACGACTTGGCTTTTCGCCGATTCCGTAGTGTTCGATCTCCGATTTAATCTCGGCCCGGCGACGGTTCCAGTCGGAAAATTTTGTCGATCGGCCGCTTCCGTCCGACCATTGAAACGGATCGGGCAAGGGCCTTACGATAGGTAGTTCTTCGATCGTTGGAAGCACGGGCTTTGGGAAGGATGCGCCTGAATGCTCGACGTCATAAACGAAGGGGATTTCCTGTGCTGAGCATTCGCTCGCTAGAAAGGCTGCCAACAACACTACAGACAACGCTTGCATGGCAAACGGTTTCCATGGCGTTGTGAAGATCGGCATGCCTTGCCGAACAGAAACAGGGAGTCGAGGGAAAGTGTGCATAGGGATCGTCGTAGCGTGGAGAGGATAGAAAGGGATGTTCGATCTAGTTGGGCCCGATCGAGTCGGTTGTTAATTTACCTCATGGACTTGCACTCGTGGGTGTCCCATCGCGACGAACGCAGTCTCCATAGGAAGGCCGAATCGTTGTGAAAATCAATGGTTGGAATCGAGATTCGAATGTGCCGATCAGATCGAATATCTCAACCCAGTGTCGCAAGTTGCACGCGGTTTGCAGTTTATTTGCA
>JANODW010000717.1:0-12218 GCA_031412875.1 Pirellula sp.
CTAGGTCGCAACGTCAGCTCCAGCCCCTTTCACTTTGCGAATCAAACCGCTGAGAGATTTGCTGGGGCTGGCTGGCCCCTCCCGCTCCACCTCCAACTCCTCCGCCTTTTTGAATTGGGTCAACTCCGTTCGCAGGATTCCCAGAAGCGTTTGCAATAGCACGACCACCATGGGGCCAACGAGTATCCCAATGGGTCCCAAAGATTGAATGCCCCCGAGAACGCTCAGCAATGCGAGCAACGGATGCAATTGGCTCTGGCCATGCAACACAAAAACTTTGACCAAGTTATCGACGGTACCCACCACCAACATCCCCCAAAGGGCGAGTAAGCCTGCGGCTAGGAAGTTCTCTTGATAAAAGGCAAGATGCAAACAGACCGGAACCCACACGATGGCCGGACCCACGAACGGTACTAAAGCGCACGTTGCCGTCAATGCAGTTAACAGGATCAACGATGGCAGCCCTGCAAAATAATACCCGATCCCTGCAACGACTCCCTGCAGGAGCGCCGAAAGTACCGTCGCTAAAACAATCGCCCGCGAAATGCGATCGAATTGGGCAAGCAGTTCAAGCTCATATCGGTCATCTAATGGACTCAGTTCCATCAGTGTCTGTACCATCCCTGGCCCGTCGTACAGAAAGAAATAAAGAGATACCAATAGGATGCTGCTGGATATCATGAATTTCACTAAGAAGGCAGCCGAGTCGCCCGTAAACGTGACCAGACGCGGCTGAATGTAAGTAAAAAAACTCCGATACGCCTTTTCCACGTCGTCGTCCGAGGGGTTTGCAATCTCCTTTAAAAAAGAAGACCAGGGGCCTCCCGCTATGGTCTCTCGCGTTTCTTGCCATTGCGACACCAACCCCACAACGGCTCGCTGGAGTTGTGCCATGGTTGGTTCCTCTGTCGCGTTGAACTCACTGAGCTGCAATCGCATCCCATCCAACGCTTTGGTCCACTCCAATCCTTTTGCAATCAACACAGAGCGAGCCTCCATGGCCTGTCCCATTTCGCCGGAGTTCAAAGTGGTCCATTGCAACTCCGGTCTCGCGGTGGGCAATGCGGCTTCGTCTTTTTGCAAATCGTCTGGACCTTTTGATTCCGTCGCTCCCTTGGCTTCGGATAGGCGAACTGCGTTTTGTCGTTTCAGCTCCTCGCCCGCCTCTTCGAAAAAGATCGCCACTTCTTTTTCCAACCCTTGCGAATTCGCAACCTTCGAGGCGCTCTTGCCCCTGCTCTGAACGATCTTGTCCAAGAACGCAGAACGGCTGGAATCTATCAAACTGGGAATGAGCTTATCGAGCAGCAATTCCAATTCTCCAATGTCGCTTCGAAGCAACCCCTTGGCGCTGATCAGGTCTTGATAGGGTTGCTGCTTTGCTACCTGCACTTGGATATCGCTCACCTTTTCCTGAATCGCTTGAACTTGTTTGGCATAGGGGAAATCAAGGTTCAGCAAAGGGTTGGCCCGGAGTTTCGCCAACCCAAACTTGAGGCTCGAGGAATCGAAATTTCGATAGAGGTTGGCTCCCTGGATGGCCGCCATGGTCAGAACCAGCCCGGCGGGAATCAACACAATGAGAACGATGAGGGTAGTGGTGGCCCCCGCCGCAATATGCTCGCGATCGCCTACCTTCGAACATACCCAACGATGAAGCGGTCGAAAAACGACGACGAGAACCGCCGCCAAAAATACCGGCACAAAGAATCCAATCATCACTTTGTAAAAAAGCGCGCCGATCACAACGATGATCGCGAGCAACACGGCAAAAGAAATATATCGAGCCATGGAGCCGGTTTTTGGTTAAAAGGTTTCGATTGATCGTCATCAATCCAGGGATAGACCTGGACAAAGATTGGTTCTGTGCCAGTATTTCTATCCTCATTTTATCGGAAAACCGCGATGGACTCTACGGTAAGCTGCTTTCCGGACACGCGTCTTGCGAGAGCACCGAAGGTCGGCCCGTCCGATTCGGTCGAACGCATCTGCGGCGTTATCCACAACATTTGCCAAGTGAACGGTTCCCATGCATTCAAACGAAACCGAGACAAAAAACGCTGCCACCAACGCGCAGTCGCGACTCAAACCGTTTCTGAAGTGGGGGATCGCAGTCGTTGTTCTGGTGTTCCTTGCGATTACGATTCGCAAAGCCTACGCGGATGTGCTGGTTCATCGCGAACATCTGGACTTTTCCGCAATGGATTGGCGCTGGCTTGTCGCCGGAATCGTCTCTTATGCGATCGGCATGTTTCCTGCCGCAATCGCTTGGCTGCAAACGTTGGCGAGCTTCGGACAAAACGTACCGTTTTGGACCGGCTTGCACGCTTATTTTCTGGGCCACCTCGGCAAGTATGTTCCCGGAAAAGCTATGGTGATCGTTCTGCGGGTCGGTCGTCTCGCTCCGCTGGGAATCGAGATCAAACCCACCGTGGTCGCGATCTTTGTCGAAACCCTCACCAGCGTCGCCGTAGGAGCGATCCTTGGTAGCCTGTTCCTATTCTTCGCCCCAGAGTTTCCGCCCCGATGGATGCTGGGAATGGCTGCCATCTGCATCGCTTGCTCGCTGATTTTCTTGTTGCCGCATACGTTTCGCACCATCCTCGTGTCCGTATCCAAAAGCAAAATTGGACGGATGCCTAAATCGGTCAGCCAAGCGTTTACTTGGCCAATGATGATCCGCACTTGCGGCTGGATGGTGCTTGGCTGGCTCCTGCAAGGGACCGCGGGTTGGCTCGTTTTGGCCGGGATCCAATCGACTCCTGGCCTGATTACATTCCAAGCTTGGGCCGCTTGCGTGGCCGCAATCTCGCTGGGTGCCGTGGCTGGATTCGCGTCGATGCTGCCGGGAGGGGCGGTCATCCGTGAGCTTGTCATCACATGGCTGCTCAGCAGCATTGTCCCACAACCTATCGCCCTGTTTGCGGCAATCGCTTTCCGCATCGCCAACCTGATCGCGGAATTCTCGGTCGTTGGTGCAACTTCACTCCTTTCAAAATCTCCGACTCCACGCGCGGTATGATACTACTCCCCAGTCCGCGCATGCATCCAAGTCCCAAATCAGGCTGAAACATACCCGCAGTAGTTTGGGACCATCGTCCCGAACGAATGGAAACGGGAACGTTTAGGAAACTCGCAAGCAACGTCATGGGAAATGTCCGGAAACGACAAGTCTTACCAATTTTGGGATGATTTTAAGGAGACAATACAATGGTTTCGAAATGGTTGTTGGCTTTGTTACTGGCTGCCACCGCGCACCCTAGTTTGCAGGCCCAAACGCGACAACAAAAAGTCTTGAACGACAAGCTGAAGTTTGAATCCAAAGGAGGTTGGAACTACAACGATCTGAACGCAGGTTTTGAAACGGCCAAACGGCTTAATCAACCTTTGCTGGCAGTGCTGCGATGCGTTCCTTGCGAGGAATGTGTCAAACTCGATGACGAATTGATCGAGGCGAACCCCAAGCTACAAAAAATACTGAAGTCGTTTGTTCGGGTCCGAATCGTCGGGACCAACGGATTGGATCTTTCCCAATTCCAATTCGATACCGACCAATCGTTCGCCGCGTTCATATTCAATGCCGACGGAACCCTCTACGGCCGCTATGGAACACGCTCGGATCGCACGCAATGGGAAGACGATGTTTCTGTCGAAGGCTTTGGCAAAACTCTCGAAGCGGCAGTGGAATTGCATCGAGGGTACCCAGGCAACAAAGCAACTCTTCTTGGAAAACAAGCGGACAAACCTCTTTTTTCTTCTCCCGAAAAAATCCCCTCGCTCGCCGCCCGATTTACAAGTTCGCTGGACTACGAAGGAGATACCGTCAAGAGTTGCATTCACTGCCATATGATCGGCGAAGCGCTCAAAGCAAAGGATCGAGCGGAGCACGGTCGCATCTCGGATCGCGATCTCTTTTCCTATCCCCACCCTAAAAGCATTGGCTGGGTACTTGATCCGACTCAATGCGCTTCGATCAAGGAAATCGTCCTTGGCAGCGACGCCCAAGCGAGCGGTTTTGAAAAAGGGGACCAAATTCAAACCATGATGGGGCAGCCGATCCTCTCTATTGCCGATGTCCAGTGGGTTCTTCACCATGCTCCAGATCAGGGCGGACCCATTCCGACAGTGGTCGTGCGAGCGGACGAAAAGATTACCAAAACGTTGCAACTCTCTCCCGGCTGGCGAAAGAAAGAAGATATCGCTTGGCGAGCATCGACTTGGTCTTTGCGACAAATGGGATTGGGTGGGATGTTGGCGAAACCTGCCACCGAGGAGGAACGCAAAAACCTCGCGATTGCTCCCGAAAATATGGCGCTGGTGGTCCAACACGTCGGAGCATACGCTCCGCACGATCGCGCGAAAAAAGCGGGCATTCAAAAAGGGGACGTGATTCTGGCCTTTGACGGTCGCACCGATTTACTGCGTGAAACCGACTTGATCGCCTATGCGATCAACGAAGTCCCCGTTGGAAAATCTGTCGCGGTTCGCATTCAAAGAGGCGCTGAACAGAAGACCGTCGAAGTCGCCACGTCCAAGTAACGTCCTGGAAAGCCAAAAGAAAAAGGCATGTTCAACGAACATGCCTTTTCAATGCATCAGTGATCCGAGCAACGGCCTCGAACGCACAGCAAACGACAGAATCCTCGGAAATCTATCGCACGCAATGCGACGCGGACCGTCGCACTCGGTTACTTGAGTTCAACAGTAGCACCGGCTTCAGTGAGTTCTGCTTTGACCTTTTCAGCGTCTTCTTTCGAAGCGCCTTCTTTGATCTTGGCAGGAACCGCTTCAACCAGCTTCTTAGCGTCCATCAGCGATAGACCGGTCAAGTTCTTTACGACCTTGACAACGTCTAGCTTCTTCTCACCGAACGATGTCATCACAACATCGAACTCGGTTTGAACAGCAGCGACGACTGGAGCAGCATCCGTTGGAGCCGCCATCATCATTCCACCACCGGAAGCGGCTTCGATGCCGTGGACTTCCTTCAAATAGTCACTCAATTCCTTGGCTTGCTTGAGCGTCAGGCCGACGATCTTCTCGCCCAAGGTCTTGATTTCTTCCGCGAAAGCGGTTGCTGACTCGGACATAATCTTACCTATCCTCTTGTTGGGAAAAACAAACAACTAAAAACGACCGGCGAGAAAGTTTTTTAAACCGGCTGTTCGACACGTAAATTTGGTACCGACTATTCGGCAGCACCTGGCTCAGTAGATTCAGCGGCAACAGGTGCCCCCTCCTCTAGGTTCTCGATCATCTTCTTCACTTGGCCAGCGATCTTGCGAGCGGGACCGACCAATTGACCCGACAGGTTAGCACCTGGCGAGAGAATTTGACCAACCAACATGGAGATCTGTTCGGTGCGACTTGGCCACTTGCTAACCTTTTTCACTTGGTCAGCAGTGATCGCATCACCGTCCATTACCCCACCTTTGATCTCTAGCTTGGGGAACTTGCCAGAATCCACCATTTTGGTCACTAAGCGAACCAAAGAGACGAAATCCTCACATCCCCAAATAACAGCCATGCTTCCTGACTGATCGCTGAAGGCGGGTCGCAACAACGTCCCTTCGGTAGCTCGCGCCGCCAAAGTGCGCTTCACAACCATGATCTTCACTCCGGTGTCCCGGAGAGATTTTCGAATGTTGTAATTCTGTTCGCCCGTCATGCCGCCAATGTCGGCAACGATGGCATCATTGACCCCTTCCAGTCGATTCGCGATATCGCGTGAAACGAGCTTCTTGACTAGCTTGCTCATGGAAACCTTTCCTTACGCAGTAACGCGGATGCTAGGGGACATCGTCGCGCAAATCGCGATCGATCGGATGTACAAACCCTTAACCGTGTTCGGCTTGAGGGACTGCACGTAAGAAATAAACGAAGTGGTGTTCTCGATCAACTTAGATGCATCGAAACTCATCTTGCCTACGACGGCGTGAATGTTTGCACCTTTGTCGTTTCGGAACTCGACCTTACCCGCTTTGTACTCTTTCACCACGCGGGCGACATCCGTTGTGACGGTTCCGGCACGAGGCGATGGCATCAGACCGCGAGGGCCGAGCACTTTGCCCAAGGGACCGACCATACCCATCATGTCCGGCGTGGCAATGCACACGTCGAAGTCGAGGAAACCGTCTTTGATCTTCTTGGACAAATCGTCCGAACCGACATAATCCGCACCCGCTTCTTCGGCGATCTTAGCAAGGTCACCCTTGGCGAAAACCACGACGCGCTGGATCTTGCCGATGCCGTGGGGCAATACGACAGACCCTCGCACAAGCTGATCGGCTTGCGACGGATCGATTCCCAGTTTCATATGAATTTCAACAGTCTGATCGAATTTACGACCAGAAAATTGCTTCAGTAATTCCATGGCTTGCTGCAGCGGCACCGGGGTGGCCCCTGGTGCTTTGGCGAGCATGGCCTTCATTGCTTTCGTTGGCTTAACCATCGTTATGCTTGCTCCGCTCTATTAACCTACGACCTCGATACCCATACTGCGGGCGGTGCCCTCGATCATGCGCCGAGCATGCTCGAGATCGCGAGCGTTCAAATCTGCCATCTTCTTTTTACAGATGTCTTCGACTTGAGCGGCGGTCACCTTGCCAACTTTTGTTTTGTGGGGCTCACTGGACCCACTAGCAACGCCAGCAGCCATTTTGAGCAATGCAGATGCAGGCGGGCTCTTTGTTACGAACTCGAAACTGCGATCGGAGTAGACGGTAACCACAACCGGAATCGGAGTGCCATTGAACTCGCGTGTCCGATCGTTGAACTGGGAGACGAATTGCCCCAAGTTAATACCGAATTTACCTAATGAAGTACCCACTGGAGGTGCAGGCGTCGCCTTGCCTCCAGGTACCTGAAATTTTGCTTGTCCTACGACTTGCTTGGCCATTGATAGTGAACCTTGTGTCCGCTTCTGTCACCGATACTGAATGTTGGATCTCGATACTCTATCGAAACCCATTGATGTAATGTTTGCTCTCGCGACCGAACCGCCCGATGCCGAATCAAAGAAAATCCCGCACCCGACTACCCAACTTAGAGAGACTCGATTTGCCAGTGGTCCAACTCGACTGGAGTGCTGCGACCGAAGATACTAATGATCACGGTCACACGGCCATTGGCTTCGTCAATCCTGTCAACCTCGCCCTCGAGACTTTGGAAGTTCCCTTCCTTGACTCGCACTTGGTCACCTGACTTGAATGGAATCGTTGTCTTGGGTACCTGTTCGTCATCAGCGTCGGGGTAAGCCATCTTGATAATCCGCTCCACATCGGAGTCGGTCATCGGAGTGGGCTTGCCACCAGAACCGGTGAAATCGCCTACACCACTGGTCTCGCGAACCAGAAACCAAGTGTCGTCATTGATGACCATTCGGATCACCAAATAACCTGGATAGAGCTTGCGCTTCACAACACGGCGCTTACCGGCTCGTGTAAATTCCACCACGTCTTCGGTCGGGACGAGAATCTCGCCAAACTGATCAGCCAAAGAGGACAAACGGATCCGTTTCTCCAAGGCTGCGCGAATTGTATCCTCGCGATTAAACTGCACCTTTAAAATATACCAACGCATATCGCCAGCGTCGGCAGGTTCAGTTTCTGATTGTGCTGAAATGTTCACTCGAAAACCTAGCGCCAGTCTTAACGAACAACCAAACCAAACAATAAAATCCAGTGCTTACGCACCGAAAAGTTGCCTGCAGGCCATTCTCCTGGCTTGTTGGGGGAGGCCAGCCATTCGCTGACAACCCAGCCAAAAAAAATTTAACTGACTCCAATGCCATCGAATATTGCCTGCCAGATCAAATCATAAGCAAACAACAACAATGCCAGAAAAGCCATCGTGAATATAACGACCATCGACGCTCTGTAAAGCTCTGTTTTGGTCGGCCATGAAACCTTTGTCATTTCAGCCTCAACACTGATCAAAAAATCAGCGAATTTTGGCCAATTTACCAACCGAAACGAAAACCACATGCCTGCGGCGACCGACAAAATAGGGAGCACGTAACGCGATTGCAAGAGCAATTGCTTTGCCGATGGCGACCAGTCGCTAAAACTGTACGAACCCATCGTCTCAAACAACTGCCACCCGCCCAACCAAATCGTCAACCATAGGGCGAGACAAGTGACCTGGCGAACTATACGTCCTTGCCTGGCTTTGTATAACGATCCGGCAAATAGCTCGCTAAACAGGGAGCGGCCGGATGCTGAATCTTCGGATACAGTTGCCATGCTTTTTCTGTGAAACAGGGAAATCGGAAGTGACTCAACAGGAGCGGAGGGAATCGAACCCGCAACCCCCGGTTTTGGAAACCGGTGCTCTGCCAATTGAGCTACGCTCCTAACAAACCATGCCGCTGTCGATCACAGCGGCATCTTTGGCCTTGGGCTCACCCTACCCTTCTTTCGAAAGGCAAAACGAACTACTCAACAATCTTCGTTACAACACCGGATCCAACCGTCTTGCCACCTTCGCGGATCGCGAAACGCACACCCGCATCGATCGCGACTGTCTTCTGCAATTCAACGGTCAGCTTGACGTTGTCGCCAGGCATGCACATTTCTGCATCGACCAAATTCGCGGTCCCAGTTACGTCCGTGGTTCGGAAATAAAACTGTGGGCGATAGCCGGAGAAGAACGGTGTATGCCGCCCCCCTTCGTCCTTGCTCAAGCAATACACTTCAGCTTCGAACTTTTTGTGCGGAGTGATCGAGTTTGGCTTCGCCAAAACTTGACCTCGCTCAATGTCTTCACGGCGAACACCGCGGAGAAGGCAACCGACGTTATCGCCAGCACGGCCTTCTTTCATTTCGCGACGGAACTGCTCGACACCTGTTACCGTCGTCTTTTTCTTTTCGTCCATCAAGCCGATGATTTCGACTTCTTCACCAACTTTGATCATCCCGCGCTCGATACGCCCTGTCGCTACCGTTCCGCGACCTTCGATCGAGAACACGTCTTCAACAGCCATCAAGAACGGCTTGTCTTCTTCGCGTGCAGGCTGCGGAATAAACGCATCGATCGCGTCAATCAAAGCGCTGATGCACTTGCTAGCTTCTGGGTCTGCAGGTTTGTCGTAAGCTGCTTTGGCATTGCCGCGAACGATCGGGGTATCTTCGCCAGGGAAACCATACTTCGACAGCAACTCGCGAATCTCGAGCTCTACCAACTCCAACAACTCTTCGTCGTCTACCAAGTCGCACTTGTTCAAAAACACCAACACCGCCGGCACACCGACTTGGCGAGCCAACAAAACGTGCTCTTTCGTCTGTGGCATCGGTCCGTCCGCAGCGCTGACCACCAAAATCGCGCCGTCCATCTGTGCGGCACCCGTGATCATGTTCTTGATAAAGTCCGCGTGACCGGGGCAATCGATGTGAGCGTAGTGCCGGGTTTCCGACTCGTACTCAACGTGCGACGCAGCAATGGTAACCGTCTTGGTCGCGTCACGAACTGTACCGCCCTTTGCAATATCAGCATAGGACTTAGGCTTCGCCAGTCCCTTTGCTGCTTGAACCGCCAGCAAGGCACCCGTTGTGGTGGTCTTGCCGTGGTCAATGTGACCGATAGTGCCTACGTTGCAGTGGGGTTTTTTGCGTTCAAATACCTCTTTGGCCATTTTTGCTCACAACACCTAAACAAATAGAAAACAGGAAATTACGCCGTGAGGTTTTTGCCCACGAGCAAACAAAGGTTAAACCACGATCCCTCTTACGCTACACCACTGCCAACCATCCGTGTCGACTGTTTTGTGTCGCCTTCGGAGCACGCCCCAAAGGAGCCGTGCTCACGACAGAGCTGCTGATGGGACTTGAACCCATGACCTCTTCCTTACCAAGGAAGTGCTCTACCACTGAGCTACAGCAGCTTGCAAGGGAGAGCGGGTGAAGGGAATCGAACCCTCGTATTCAGCTTGGAAGGCTGCTGCTCTACCATTGAGCTACACCCGCAAATCCGTCAATCGCTAGGACCATCTTGAAACTGAGCGTTTGAAAATGGAAGGTGTAGGATTCGAACCTACGTAGGCGTAAGCCATCGGATTTACAGTCCGACCCCTTTAGCCACTCGGGCAACCTTCCAATCTTCAAATGCACAATTTCTGTTCAAAACGAAAAGCCGGCGAAGGGACTTGAACCCCCGACCCGCTGATTACAAATCAGCTGCTCTACCACTGAGCTACACCGGCAAATAATTCAGAACACCTCCGGTCAAGCCTCTTTTTCAGCCCTTCCAGAGTCGCACTAGTGTACAGATGACCCAATTGACTGCAAGACGACTTTTGATTCCTTTGAGGGAGACATCCGTCTGCCAGAAGAGGTTCCCCCCTCTTTTCGCTTTAACCCGATAACTCCCCCGCCCAACACCCAAGCAGATGTTCCTCGGCAGTTTCCCCCCTGCCACCGCCCCAAGGCAACCGGTTTTGCTCGCCGAAAACCGGTTTTTTTTCTTTCCCAACAACGCAGCAAGCTCCAAAAATCGGGCTTTTACCCGCCAGAAATCGGAAACGGGAGCGTTCCGGACTTCAAGCTAGATCAGCGGCCTCAGGATGTGCGCCGACCAACCCATCCAGTCAAATATCTTTCGACCATCGCATTTCGCCGTCGCCGCGATGTACGTCGTGCCGTTGAACTCCATCGAACTGGAACAAGTTTCCCCAGCCGAAAGCTGAAAATGCTCGTCGCTCAACGATGTAAACTCCTGAACCTTCACCGCCGACCGATTGGTGGATTCCAAGACGCTCTGGTCGCGGTTGGTCAGGAACGCAACAGCCCCAGGGACCGGACGCCCTGTCGTTGTCCGCGGCAAACACGAATTGAGTATGTCGGCCGCTTCGGACTGCCAATCGAACAAACAAGCTAACACCCCAATGGCATTCGAATCGTCACTCGTTCCTGTTACCGCTTGAGCAAACACCAACGTCGAACATTTGGTGCTTTCGGACTCGCCAACTTTTATTTCCGAAATCTGAGCATGCGATCCCACACCCGATCGAATCGCTTGCATGAACCATCCTTGGTCGGCAACCGATAAACCATCCAAGTCGCTCAGCCGTTTCGGCTTCGAACAGGCTTTGATCTCTCCTCGATTGTTGAGCAGCAACATATTTCGATACACCGGGTAGTCGTCGTTGATCATGCGGAGCAAGCCGGCAACCTCCTCGGTCGATTCGGGCGTGTTGCTAACCAACGCATTGCGAAGGCTCTGCGTTCGTGCCCACAGCTTAAGTGCAAGAGAACGCTCGTAAATTTTTTGCGACATCAAATCGACCGCCTGCCGAGCCAACGTCTCATGCAAATGCAAATTCAACCCAATTTCTGATTCGGCCATGTCGTACAACAACGACTCCATCCGGCTCGTGGCCGAATCCCCCGTCGCAGTGATTTTGTCAAAGACCGGTGCCAATGCAACTCCGCGTTTTCCCAGTTGAGACGCAAACAAAATGCCATTGAGCGAAATCAATTTAATCGCATGACGGTCTTCTTGAAGCGCCGAATACGTCTGCTTGCTGATCTCCGGTATCAGCTTGGAACCCATCAACTGCGAATGGCCCAAATTGAGACGCTTTCCTTGATTGTCCGCTTGCATGATCTCGCTGACCGGCGCTACCAAATGCGATACCCACCCACTCGCATTCAAATTGCGTTGACCGGTCGAACAGGCCGAAAAGACAATGCTCTCTCGCCCCTTGAATACATTGTGGCTCCAATACGATTCTCCACGCGTCAACAGACGGTGCGAACGGGGCAAATCGCAATGCGATCCAGGCAGGATCGCGCCGGGATCGTTGGAACAAATGACCACTCCCCGATCGTCGGTAAAAAACGAATACCATCCGTCTCGCGGTCGACCATCTTTTTCTGTCGGCAAATAGTTGTCCAAATGCGATTGGATCTCGCTTTGAAAATCGCAGAAGACGCTGATCGTTCCCAATACGTTGCCTTGCCGATCCTCGGAGTCGCGAATGGCACTCGAAAACACGATAACCGGATGCGCTTCGTCTTTGAGCTGCACGCGTTCGATATGCGTTTGATTCGACGAAACCTTCAACGCTTTTTGGCACCAGCCCTCTTGCAACATCGACTTGGCCATCAACTCGGGCCGACGCGTGGTTCTCGCATTCGCAATGACGACGCCTTGTTCGTCCGTGACAATGATGTCGTAGATGCTTGGGTAAGTCTCGCGAATGGTTTCCAGTTGCTCGCAAG